>JAITHF010000016.1 GCA_031280115.1 Spirochaetaceae bacterium
CCCCAAACCCCCAACTAACGGCTTCCTGCGCCGCGCCCGTACGTTATCGAATTCCGCTGAGGCCCATCCTTCGGGGTTGTGACTAAACTTGCAGACCCTCCCGCCGCAAGAAGCACCTGAACCCCCCGCAGGGGGTGACTAAACCCGCAAACCCGCTCACCGCGAGAAGCACCTGAAACAGCCGCAGGCTGTGCAGGGGGCTTCCTGTTTTAGCAGCCCTTAGTTTGCAAGAAAAGACGCAAACCATGAAGCGCGCCGGCAATCTGTCCGGTAATCCCCGTAATAGAGGGCGCCTTCACGACGGCTTAGGGGCAGGCGCTTCCCGGTCAAGGGCAGGCGCTTCTTGGTCATCCCCTGCCAAGAGGCGGGCGTAGCCCGCGCCGCGGGGGCAGGCGTTGCCGATGACCGCGTTGTTCTCAATACGCAGCGCGCATCCCATAGAGCACATACTACAAGTAAGCGAAACCATAGAACCCACCATAGCCCGTTATCAGCCTGTTATCAATCCTTTTTACCGGCGCTCCGCGCCTCTTTAAGAGTTTTTGGGGGAACCAGTTCCCCCAAACCCCCGCTAAAGGCTTCCTGCTTCGCGCCCGTGCGCTCTCAAAGCGCGATGAGGCGCCGCTTCTGGGTTGTGACTAAAACCGCAAACCCGCTCGCCGCGAGAAGCACGTGAATCCCCCGCAGGGGGCTTCCTGCGCTGCGCCGCTAACGCTATCAAAGCCCGCTGAGGCCCATCCTTCAGGGTTGTGACTAAACTTGCAGACCCTCCCGCCGCAGGAAGCACCTGAATCCCCCGCAGGGGGTTGAGGCGGCGGGGTTTACCGGCTATACTAGCACTATGGAAACACCTGATCCGTCGGTAATCTTTCCGGTTCCCACTCTACGCACCGTTACCTATGTGAAGCCTACGATTACCAGCAAACATATCATTGTAGGAGATTTTACCTATTTCAGCGGCGTTAATTTTGAACAGCAGGTAACTCATTTTTATCCTGACTTTTACCATGACAAACTCATCATCGGCAAGTTCTGCCAGATCGCGTCCGGCGTGGAGTTCATCATGAACGGGGCGCAGCATAAGATGGACTGCGCCTCGACCTTCCCGTTTTATATCTTTGAAAAATGGGGCGAAGCCGCGCCGGAGCGCGAGGCTATGCCGTGCAAGGGGGACACGGTGGTGGGAAACGACGTGTGGATAGGCCAGAACGCGGTGATACTGCCCGGAACCCGTATCGGCGACGGCGCAATTATCGGCGCGTACAGTGTGGCAGGCGGCCTGGTGGAACCCTATACGGTGGTTGCCGGAAACCCTGCGCGGCGTATCCGCAGGCGCTTTGACGGGGAACTTACCGCGCTCCTCCTGCGCCTGCGGTGGTGGGACCTGCCGGCAGCGGAAATACAGGCGCTTATACCCCTCCTGCATACCAGTGATACTGCCGCGCTCAAAGCGGCGGTGCAGGCCAGGCTCCCGGGCGCCGGGACAGAGGGCCCTCGACATTCTCAGGAAGGGGGTATATGCTAGGCTATGCAGTGGATATTAGGTGTTATGCGCCTTAGAAGAGGCGCGAAGCGGGCAGGAGCGGCGGCGCTGGCGGCGCTGGCCCTGTTTGGAGGGTGCGGCAATATAGTAACCGGCCCGGACGAAGACGAGGGGGCGGGCGTGCTTACGGCGCCTGAAGCGGAGGACCTGCCGGCGCTGCCGGAGGGATTTCAGCCGGTGGACACTCAAGAGGCGGCGCTGGCGCTTTTGGGAACCCTCGCGGCGGTCAGTACCAGCATACGGGGCGCGGTTGACAGCGAAATCGGCCAAAGAACCGGGTATGACGGAACGTATAACTTCACGAACATCACCAGGAACGGCGTCATCATAAGCGCCCGGAGCCCCAAAACCGCGCCGCCGTCAGGCAGTTTTTCCGCAGGGGATAAACTAGCGTTCTCAGGCGGGTATGCCAGTAAAGGCGTCGCCGCTGTGGATAAAGCCGCCGGCAGCGCCTCGGTACTGACCGGCAGCGCCTTTGAAAAAACGGCTTCCCAAACCATTGACCTGCTGGTAATCCAGGCGGGAACTATGGGGACCGCCCGTTTCCAAGGAACCTTTTTATCCAAAACCCACTATGTCTACGGTTTAAGCGCCATAACCGAGGGTGAGGCGGGGGCCAGAATTATTTTGGACGCGCTGAAGACCCAGATCACCGTGTATGGTACCGCAGAAAATGGGGGCTATCAGGAAACGCTGAACACAATCTGGATAGGATCGCTCAAGGTCTACGGCGGAAGCAGCGCGTCCCCTGTCTATACCCTGCTTATCCGTAACGTTGCCGGGTACAGGGAGGCGCTGCGGTATTTCGGCATCGACGCCTAGCGGCCTCCGGGAGCGCCCTTCCGCAGGCGGAGGCCGGGCCGGTAAAAAAGCCCCCGTATTTTCTTTATTTTCTTTATTTTCTTTATTTTCTTTACCCTAAAAGAAAATTGAGAAAATCCGCCAGCCCTGACGGTAGCGCCAAAGCGCCGGATAGGGTATACTTTGGATATGTTTCATGTTTTTACTAAACCCTGTATGATAAAAAAAATCGGTATCCTGTTCGGCCTGGCCTTCGCGCTGGGCTGCGGGATTATCTCCTGCGCCTCGGACTCCGGAACCAAAGAGGGCGCGTACGGCGAACTGGGGCGCCCCTCGGACCAGGTGCCGTTTCTTGCCAAAGTCCGGGCCGGGACCTTACCCCAAGGGCTCCGCTATTATATTCTGGAAAACCGCAAGCCCGAAAACCGCGCCTACCTGACCCTTGCGGTACACGCCGGGTCCGTGCTGGAAGAGGACGGCGAGCAGGGGCTCGCCCACTTTGTGGAACACATGGCGTTTAACGGCACCGCCCGCTTCCCAGAGGCAGCGCTGATAGAATACCTGCGCTCCCTTGGGATGCGCTTCGGCCCGGAAGTCAACGCCTATACCACCTATGACGATACGGTGTACGGCATCGAGGTCCCTCTTGAAGAAGACGGCGCAGGGCGCAGGCGTATCCCTGATACGGCGCTTGCGGTGATTGACGACTGGACCCGGGCCATCACCTTTGACCCCAAAGACGTGGATGAGGAACGGCTGGTGATTCTCGAAGAATACCGCTCGCGGCTGGGGGCTATGGACCGGGTGCGCCAAAAACTCCTTCCCGCGCTCTTTGCCGGCTCCCCCTACGCAAACCGCAGGCCCATCGGCCAGAAAGAGGTTATCGAGCAGGCGCCGGCGTCAAAACTGGAAGCCTTTTACAAGAAATGGTACCGGCCTGAGAACATGGCGCTTATTCTGGTGGGGGACTTTGACGGCGCCGCGCTGGAAGAGTCCCTGCCCTCCCGCTTTTCCGGCGCTCCGGCGGACAGCGCGGCCCCGCCCTTTCATAGGCCGGCCTATGACCTTCCTGCGCCCAAGAAAGGGGTGAAAGCCGAAATCTTTACCGATCCTGAGCTTTCGTTTACCAGCATCCAGCTTTACTATAAACGCCCCTTGAAAGAGCGGGAGTCCACCCTTGCGGCGTATCGGGAGGGGGTGGTTGACTATCTTATCGACCTTATGCTGTCTTTGCGCTTTGACGAGGCCGCGTCCAAGCCGGAGGCGCCCTATGTGGGGGCAGGCGGCGGGAACATCCGCTACGGTCTCTCGTCCCGTTATTATTCGCTGTGGGGGCAGGCGAAGGCCGGCGCCGCCGAAGAGACGGTGCGTTCAGTGCTTCGGGAGAAAGAGTCCATGTCCCGCTACGGCTTTACCAAGGCGGAACTTGAGCGGGCGAAACGCGCCTATATAGCCGCGCTGCGCCGCCTTGCCTCTGAACAGGACAAACAGGAGTCAAGCAGGTACGTGCAGGACCTGGCGGATCATTTCCTGAAGAAAACGGTGGTTACTGACATTGCCTGGGACCTTGCGGCGGCGGAGAACCTGCTGCCCCATATCAGCGTAAAGGACATCGCCCGGGCCGCGCAGGATTATTTTGCCCAAGGGGACCTGACGCTGTTTGTCATGGCCCCCGACACGGAGGGGCCGTCCCTGCCGTCAAAGGAGCGGCTCGCCGCTCTGGTAGAAGAGGCCCGGAAAGCAGCGGTCCCGCGCCCTAAAGAAGAGTCCCTGCATGAGGGGCTGCTTGAACAAGCGCCGGCGCCGGGGGCTGTTATCAACGAGGAGGTTGACCGCGATACTGACGCGGTTATCTGGGAACTGGGGAACGGGGCGCGGGTCATCCTGAAAGAGACGGCGAACAAGAACAATGAGATTGTGCTGTACGCCCTTGCCCGGGGCGGCACTACTTCTGCGGCGCCGGAAAAAGAGAAGTCCGCCCGCCTTGCAGCGGAGATGCTTGCGGCATCCGGCCTGGGCCCCTATTCCCTCCAGGACCTCCAGAAAAAACTTCTGGATAAACAGGTGTCAGTTTCATTCTGGACCTCCCGGTTTACCCGGGGCTTTCAGGGCTCCTCAACCGGCGGGGACATTAAGACTTTTTTCGAGCTGCTCCACCTGTACTTTACCAAGCCCCGTATGGACGGGAACGCGGTCAAGGCCCTGCTTGACCAGTACCGCACCGCCCTTTCCCAATCGCAGGAAGATCCGGATGAGTTTTTCTCCCGCGAAATCAGCCGCGCCCTGTACGGGAACCACCCGCTTTTTATGCCCCTTGAGCTTGCGGATATTGACGCGGTTAATCAAGAAGACGCTATGGCGTTTATAAACCGGTGCCTTAACCCGGCGGATTATACGTTTGTTTTTGCAGGAAACCTGCGCGGCGCGCCGGAGTTCCGCAGTTGTGTTGAGGCGTATCTCGCGTCTATTCCGCCGGCGCCGCAAGGGGGCCCTGCCGGCGGGTTCAGCCAGTGGGAATCCCCTGCTGTCGTCAGGCCCCATGAAACCGAGGTTAATCTGTATAAGGGCAGGGAAGCCAAAAGCGCTGTGTATATGGGGTGGTTCGCCCGGTCCCCCTACAGCGAGGAAAAGGCTGCCGCGGCGCTTGTTCTTGAGGACTATCTTGATATTAGGCTTACCCGGGAAATCAGGGAGAAGCGCGGCGGGGTGTACTCGGTTTCCCCGTCAGTGTCTCTGACCCCGTTTTTCACGCCCGGCGAACTGAATATGACGGTCTATTTTACCTGCGATCCTGCGCGGGTTCTTGAGTTAAACGCCGCGGTGGAAGCGGAGGTGCAGGCCCTCACGGAGCGGAGCCTTGACCAGGACGATTTCAATAAGGCTGTGGCGGCGCTCAAGAAGTCATGGGAAACCTCGGTTCAGAGCAACCGCCTTATCGCCCAGAGTTTTGCCAATTCAGAAGTTATTTACCGGCTTCCGTTAAACCGCCTGTTCCAGCGCCCGGCAGTGTACGACAGCGTAACGGTTAAGGACGTGCAGGATTTGTGCCGGTCAATCCTCGAATCAGGGCCCGCAAAAATCATCCTCTATCCGGCCCGCCCGCAGCCGTAGGCTGTTTCAACGGCAGGCAGGGTGTGAGGTGCAGGGCTTTCTTGGAGCGGCGCCTCAGCGGAATTCGCAGGCGAAAGGGCGCGGCGCAGGAAGCCTTTAGGGGGGGTTTGGGGGAACTGGTTCCCCCAAATTCTCTTAAAAAAGCGCAAGCGAAGCGTAGCGCCGATAAAAAAGCCCCCAATTCTCTTAAAGAGGCGCGAAGCGCCGGCAGCCTCCGGCTGTTTCAGCAGCCGCCGTTTGCGCTATGAGCCGCGAAACAAGAAGCGCCGGCAGCCAAAGGCTGTTTCAGCAATCGCCGTTTGCGCTATGAGCCGCAAAACATGAAGCGCTGATAAAAGAGCCCCCAAAAACTCTTCAAAGAGGCGCGGAGCGCCGGTAATTCGCTATATACTAATGATTTATGCAGGGTCAGAAAACTTTTTCCGCGTGTACGCGCAAAGGTTCCGCGTGAACCGGAAAACTTTTTTTGACTACAAGAAAACTTTTCTTGACTACAAGAAACTTTTTCTTGGCTACAAGAAACTTTTTCTTGGCTACAAGAAACTTTTCTTGGCTACAAGAAAACTTATTTTGACTACAAGAAACTTTTTCTTGACTACAAGAAAACTTTTCTTGGCTACAAGAAAACTTTTCTTGGCTACAAGAAACTTTTTCTTGGCTACAAGAAAACTTTCCTTGGCTACAAGAAAACTTTCCTTGGCTACAAGAAAACTTTTCTTGGCTACAAGAAAACTTTTCTTGG
>JAITHF010000112.1 GCA_031280115.1 Spirochaetaceae bacterium
TTCCCGCTTCGCTTTTTCCGCTTTTTTTACTCGTTCCGCGCTTATCAGAAAGGCGGCGCTGAGCGTGTTTGGGGCAGGCTCAACAGGCAGGCCGGAGCATACAGCACCATCCCGCAACAAACCGTATACTATGCTTGAATATAACATAAAACCGCAGACAGAAAAGTCTGGATTTGACTCAAATCTATTAAGATCCGACTCAAATCTATTAAGATCTGACTCAAATCTATTCAGATCCGAGCCGGATCTATTCAAATCTGAGCCGGAATTTCCCGCTCCGGCGGCGCTTCAAACCAGCGGCGCCGCGCTTTTTACGGTCTCTACCCCGCCTTTAAGACGGGTAACTTTATTTTTAAGGAGTTATTGCGTATGTATTATTTACCCAAAATGGCTTCCCAAGGAGCGCCTCCGCATCGTGCAGAAGGCGGGAACCTGGGGAGGGGTGCTGGCGGCTAAAGCAGGAAGCTGGAACATCCCGAACGGGGTAGTCACCACCCTGCATGACCGCACCAACGAGGCGGAGGACGCGCTGAACGCGGCGATGGCCGCCCCCCGCTCGGAAGTCTTGAACGCCCGCGTCCGCGCTGCCTTTGAGCATCTTATTGCGGCTATGCAGGACGTGAAAGACCGGTATTTCACGTCCCCGCCGCTGCTCATCAAAGAGAATTTGGAGGGTCATATAACCTACAAACCACCCATAAAGGCTTCCTGCGTTGCGCCAGTGCGAAAGCAAAGCGCGATGAGGCGTTGCTTCTGGGTTGTGACTAAACGTGCGAACCCTATCCCCGCAAGAAGCACGTAAAACAGCCTCCGGCTGCCCCGCAGGGGGTGACTAAACGTGCAAACCCTCTCGCCGCAAGAAGCACGTGAAACACCCTTCGGGTGTGTTGACGGCAGGCCCTAGGAGGGCGTATGATGTGCCATTGAAACGAAGCCCCCGAAGGGGGTTATTTGGAGAAGGGTATCGCATGGCAGTATACGGAGACTATCTTTTTCAATGTCCGGCGCGAATCATCGCGGCCTTTAATAACACCGAATGCGCCCAGGCGTTCCGGGAAATCGAAGCGTTGAAGGACCGCTGCTTTCTGTTAGGGTATGTGCGCTATGAAGCCCGGGGCGCGTTTGCCGGCGTACCCGTCCAAAGCCCGCTCCCGCTGGTCTACTTTGAGGCGTTTGAACGGGCCGAACCCTATATCCCCCGCGCGCCCCGCCCCTTTGTGCTGAACCCCGAGCCGTCCCTCGCTTTCGGCGCGTATCAGGCGGCGCTGCGGGAAATCAGGGAAGAAATAGCCGAAGGCAATACCTATGAAGTCAATTATACCTATGATTTCACCGTTGACCACCAGGGGCGGGACCCGTTTGAACTGTACGAATACCTGCTTTCCAAACAAAAAACCCCGTACAACGCCTTTATCGCCAACGAATATGATACGGTGCTTTCGTTTTCGCCGGAACTCTTTTTCGAGATTGAGCAGGCCCGGGGGGAGCGGCATATCAGAACCAAGCCCATGAAAGGGACTGTGAAGCGGGGGGCAAATCCGGCGGAGGACGCGGGCTTGGTTGATTTCCTGCGGAAAGACCTTAAAAACCGCGCGGAAAACGTGATGATCGTCGACCTTTTACGCAATGACCTGGGGAGGATCGCCAAAACCGGCTCCGTGGCGGTTACGCGGCTTTTTGAAATCGAAACCCACCCCACGCTCCACCAGATGACCTCCCAGATCGAGGCGGACTTACAGGACGGCGTATCCCTCTATGACGTGTTCAAGGCCCTGTTCCCCTGCGGCTCCGTTACCGGCGCACCTAAAATAAGCACCATGAACATCATAGACCGGCTGGAAAAGGGGAAACGGCATATTTATTGCGGGGCTGTCGGGTTCATCCGCCCCGGAGGGGCGATGACGTTCAGCGTCCCCATCCGTATTTTGCAGAAAACCCGGGACGCGCCGCGCTTCGCCTGCCGCGTGGGCGGGGCTGTGGTGTGGGACTCGGGCATTGCTGACGAGTGGAAAGAGACCCTGACCAAAACCCGCTTTCTCAGGGCCGACTTTTTCCTGCTTGAAACCATGCGGGTCGAGAACGGGATTATCCTGTTTGAAGAGGCCCATATAAGGCGCCTTAAAACGTCCGCCGCCTATTTCGGCTTCGCCCTTGATGATTCGCTTTTTCCGCTCAAACCCGAGCGGGACGGGATACTCCGCCTCACTGTGGACAAACAGGGCCGCTGGGAGCTCGAATACCGGGAGATGCAGGACAGCCCTGCCGGCGTGGTGAGCGTCTCGCCGGTTACGGTGGACAGCGGCGACCCCCTGTTATATCATAAGACCAGCTGCCGCCCCTATTACCAGCACGTAGACTACCGGTACGTCTATGACGAGCTGTTTTTTAACGAGCGGGGGGAGCTTACCGAGGGGTCCCGGACAAACATTATCCTTGAGACCGGCGGGAAGCGGTATACCCCGCCGGTTTCATGCGGGCTTTTGGACGGGATTTACCGCCGGTATATGCTCGACAAAGGGGAGTGCGAGGAAAAGATTCTTTTCAAAGAGGATATAGGCCGGTCAGACCGTATGTACTGCGTGAATTCGGTCCGGGGTCTTAAAGAGGTTGCGCTGCATGACACAGGCCGGCACGGTTTTACTGGATAATTACGACTCGTTTACCTACAACATCGTACAGTACCTTGAGGAAATGGGGGAAACCCCGGCGGTTTTCGAGAACGACCGGATTACGGTAGGGGAGCTTCAGCGCTTGAACTTCGCAAACCTCATTATCTCCCCGGGCCCGGGAAACCCTGCGCGCGCAGGGATCTGCCTTGAGGCGGTACAGGCGTTTTACGCCGCCAAAAAGATACTAGGGGTTTGCCTGGGCCACCAGTGCATCGCCCAGTTTTTCGGGGCGGAAGTGGTGAGAGCCCGGGAGCCTGTGCACGGCAAGGCGAGCGGGATATTTTTTGAAGAGGGGGAACCGCTTTTTAACCGGATCCCCCAAGGCTTCTTGGCCGCCCGCTATCATTCCCTTACTGTCGACCCCCTCACCATCGGCGGGGACATACGCGCCATCGCCCGCACCAAAGACGGGGTGAATATGGCGCTCAAACACCGGGCCTATCCGGTCTACGGGGTCCAGTTCCACCCGGAAGCGATCCTCACCGAACACGGCAAACAGCTCCTGCGCAACTTTCTTTTCGGGCCGGGATAGGCGGAGAGGGGGATTCAAGCGTTGCACCCTTTCGCCATCGAATCGCGATGAGGCGCCGCACCATGCGAGCCCTGCACCAGAAACCCGGCCTGCCATTAAAACAGCCGCAGGCTGTTATTTTATGAGGATGAATTCGACCCGGCGGTTTTTCCACCAGTCGTTCTGGTCTTCGATTTTGGCTACCGGCTTCGTGCTTCCTAAGCCCCGGGAACTCAAGCGCCCCCGGCTCACCCCGAACTCTACAAGATAGTTCACCACGGTCCTTGCCCGAGACTCGCTTAGGGGCTGGAGCTCGGCGCGCTCCTCCTCGGCGGCCTCTTCAGCGCTGCTTTTGGTGCGGTTCGCGTGCCCCTCAATAAGCACCCGGTAATCCCGAAACTTGTTGAGAATCTCCGCAATACGCCG
>JAITHF010000137.1 GCA_031280115.1 Spirochaetaceae bacterium
AGCCTACCCGGGCGGCAAAAAAGGAGCCTACACGATCCCCCCGTCAGTCCTTAAAATCGGGTGGAGCGCGTTTGCAGGGTGCACCGGCCTCACCAGCGTTATTATTCCCCCGTCAGTAATGGTAATTGAGGAGAGCGCGTTTGCCGGGTGTACCGGCCTTGCCAGCGTTATCATTCCGCCTTCGGTCCCTAAAATCGGGTGGGAGGCGTTTTGGGGGTGTACGGGCCTTACCAGCGTTACTATCCCCCTGTCAGCCCTTAAAATCGGGTGGGGCGCGTTTGCCGGATGTACGGGCCTTACCAGCATTATCATTCCCCCGTCAGTAACGGAAATTGAGGAGGGCGCGTTTGCCGGATGTACGGGCCTTACCAGCGTTGAGATCCCCCCGTCAGTAACCGAAGTTGGGGAGGGCGCGTTTGCCGGATGTACCGGCCTTGCCAGCGTAACCCTTTCGCGCTGGACCTGGTTGGGAGACGGGGCGTTTCCAGAGGAAACGCGGATAACCTACCGCGGCTATGGCGCGGCAAAAGTCGCCTTTATGGGGGGTTTGGGGGTTCAATGACCCCCCATAAAAAACAAAAGAGGCACGAAGCGCCGATAAGTCATTATAAAACAATGATTTATCTGGAGACAGGATAGTTTATTTTGTATCCAAAATAAGTTTTCTTGGCGCCAAGAAAGAGTTCCTTGACACCAAGAAAGAGTTCCTTGGCACCAAGAAAGAGTTCCTTGGCACCAAGAAAAAGTTCCTTGGCGCCAAGAAAGAGTTCCTTGGCACCAAGAAAAAGTTCCTTGGCACCAAGAAAGAGTTCCTTGGCGCCAAAATGAGTTTTCTGGGGGCCGAAATAAACCATTGTGTTATAACGGATTATCGGCGCTTCGCGCCTCTTTGAAGAGAATTTGGAGGCTTTTTTACCGGCGCTTCATGGTTTGCGTATTCTTTTGCAAACTTCCCGTAATGGAACAGCCTCCGGCTGCCCCCAAACCCCCGCTAAAGGCTACCTGCGGTGCGCTACTCACGCCATCGAATTCCGCTGAGGCGCATCCTTCAGGGTTGTGACTAAACCCACAAACCCTCTCACCGCAGGAAGCACGTGAAACAGCCTAGGGCTGCCGCAGGGGGCGCAGGAGGGCGCGGAGTTCAGGATCCGCCAAAGGCTCAGGCGCCGGAACGCCCCCTTGTTCCGGCTCCAGAATAATCTCGTCCCCAGGGGTGATCCTATCGAAAAAGCCGTTTCTCGTTACCGCGCCGGAGGCGACCTCTTCATCAACCGTATCAATAACCAGCTTCCCCACTATGTCTCCTGCTGAATAGGCAAGCCCTATGCCTTCATGGAGAATAAGCGCCTGCCCCCGCTTTACCACATGGTACGCCGCGCCGTTCTCCACCCCGTCTGCCCGACCCTTGTCAATCAGCCCCTGCCCCTGTTTGTACTGAAGCAGTTCCCCCCGGAACGGCATACTTCCGTTGAGCCGGTCTGCGATGCCCCGCGCCGCGTTCCGCAGCCGGTCCGTGCCGGTACGGTACGCGCTGAACGACGCCGCAAGGGTGCCGGTCCTGCCCACAAAGAGTTCCCCCTTTACCAAAAGGTCCCGCTCGTTCTCGGAAACCGATATGATGAGAAAATAATCCGCCCCCGCTTCCCGTGCCTGGCGGAACGCATGGGAAAAAGACGGCTGGGAAAGGGCTGTATCCATAGGGTTTATGTTCCGCTCGTGGACAAGAATGTCCTTGATGTACCGCGACGCTGCGGCGCCGGCATCAGCATGGTAAAAACTGGACTGGGACGCCAGAGAGAATACGGCGATGTTCCAGTGGGGCTTGGCGGCCTCTGCGGTATTTACGCCCCAGCGCCGGTACAGGGCCTCATCCAAAAGCGCGTCATACGCCTCAAGCGCGTCCCCTGTGTCCCGGTCCCCAAGCCCCAGAGCCTGCATGAAGCGCAGCTCTTCAAGATAGCGGGCAGGATAACCCTGAATACGCAGCAGTTCAGCGTATTCCCGCCGGTCCGGGGCGTAAGGGTTAAGGCGCAGCCCCCGGCGGTACTCAAAGAGGGATTGTTCAATAAGGTTGCGCCGGTGATAGTCCCGCCCCCGCTCGAAATGCCAGCGCGCCCAGCGGGAGCGGCGGGAGTCTTCAAGGTTCGTCTCGGTAAAAAGGACGTCTTCCAGCGCGGCCCGGACAAACTCGTCATGGGGGTCAATGGACGCGGCAGTAGAGAGTACCGCCAGGGCGTCCGCTTTCCGGCCCATGCCAATAAGGGCCATGCCTTTAAGGTACCAGGCGCTTATATCGTGCCGGTTAAGCCCGATGGCCTTATCAGCCAGGCCCAGGGCTTCCTCAAACGCGCCGGTCCGATACCGGAGGCTTGCCAAAAGGGAGAACGCCGGCGCGTACCCGGGCCTGAAAAACAGGGCGCTTTCAGCGTGTTTAACAGCCGTATCCAGCCGCCCCGCTTTGGCGTCAAGGTACGCCGCGTAGTAATACACCCGGTAATCCTGCGGGTGGCGGGCAATGGCGCGCTCAATGTAAGAGCGGGCGCTGTCCGCCTCCCCAAGGGAACCGAGCACCAGCGCAAGAGAGACCAAGAGCCGCCGGTCGTCAGGATAGCGCCGCGCCGCGTCCCGGTAGCGGGTTACCGCGTCCCCGTGGCGGCCCCGGGCAATGTCAAGTTCCGCGGCGGCAAACAGGGCCTCTTTGTTGTACGGCTCGCTTGCGAGAACACCGGTGATAACCGAGGCCGCTTCGGTAAGGCGGCCCAGGGCAATAAGGGAAAAGGCTTCAAGATTGGCCAGGGCAAGATTGCCCCGCGCAAGGGACCTGGCCTTGCGCGTCCATGCAAGGGCCTGGTCAAACTCCCCTAGGGCATAGTAACACTCCGCAAGGGACGCGCTTCCCTCGGCGTGGGCCGGATTAAGGCGCAAACATTCGAGCAGGGACTCCGCAGCCGCATACCAGTCTTCTTCTCGTATGAAAAGCCGCCCCTGATCGTAATAGGAGGCGGCGCTGGGCAGGCGGCTGTTCTGCCCGTATACCGGCGCGGCTCCGTACAGGCTGAGGGCAAGGCAGGAGATGGCAAGGGACAGGCGAATCATAAAAGGTACTCCTTTTTGGAAGCCTCCGGTTTGGGGGCGGATGATTTCACAATGATTTTTACGGTATGAATTTTATGGCCGTCCATGTTCTGAATGATAAAATCATGGCCGTTATACCCGGTTTTCTCGTATTTTACCGGAATCTTCCCGAACAAATTAAACACAAAGCCTCCAAGGGTATCAAAGTCTTCAACCGGAAAGGCCACGCCGATTTCTTTGGAGAGGTCCGCCAGATTAACCCGCGCCCCGCAGAGGTACGAGCCGTCTCCCAGCGGGAGCACCGCCTCTGTTTCATGGTCGAATTCGTCCTGAATATCCCCGATGATTTCTTCTATAATGTCTTCCATGCAGACGATGCCGGAAACCCCGCCGTATTCGTCCACCGCCACCGCGATATGCACCCGCCGGCGGCGCAGTTCCCGAAGCAGTTCGTTAATGCGCTTTGACTCAGGCACGAAAAAGGGCTTCCGCGCAAGAACCTGAATAGCGAAGGGGTCCCCTCGAAGGAGGCTTGTAAGCACGTCTTTGACGTATAAAATCCCAATAACATGATCAATCGTTTCTTTATATACAGGAAAGCGGGAATGGCCGCTTTCAGCGATACAGGTCAAAAGTTCCTCCTTGGATGCGTCAATTTGCAGAAAGACCGTATCTATCCGGGGAACCATTACCTCTTTGACAGTGGTTTCCGAAAGCTCCAGCACCCCGCGTATCATGTCTTTCTGATCCGCTTCAAGGGACTGGTAGATTTTCCGGTCTATCGTTTCTATCGGCTGCTTTTTCGTGTCTTTCCATTCTTTCCATTCTTTCCGATCTTTCTGTTCTTTCCATTTGAAACGCCGGAAAATGCCGGACAAAATGCCGGACAGAAAAGGCCCTTTTTTTAGCGCCATAAGGGTATCCGCCCGCCAGCCGTCTCCGCCATGAGGGATTCTTGCAGGCGCAGCATAGGCTCAATATCGGCATTCGTGGCGTGATCCATGCCGGTCAAATGAAGAATTCCGTGAATAAGGAGGCGCCGCAGTTCCTCTTCAGGAGAAACCTGAAAATAGCGGGCGTTTTCCGCAAGGGCCTCAAGGGAGATGACAATATCCCCCGGAAGGTACCGGATCTCTCCGGCTTCTTCGACGGTCTCCCCCAGCATAAAGGACAAGACATCAGTGGGCTCGTCTTTCTGCCGGAAGCGGGCGTTGAGTTTTCGGATATACTCGTCTTTGCAGAACAGCACCGAAAGGTCCCAGCGGTCCTGCTTGAGGATGTCAAGCACGCTGAGTATAAAGCGCCGGATGCGGGGGAGGCGCAAAGGCAAAGGGTCTTCTTCAGCGCTTATGGCGACACGGTTCATACCGGCGCCCCCTTGTTGTCTCCGGTATGTTCAAGGGCGGGGGCTTTGGGCGGCAGGGCGGGGTATTTAATGCGGGAGTGGTAATAGCCGGCAAGGACCTGCACAAAGGCGCGTTTTATGGTTTCCAGGTCCCGGAACGTAAGCTCCGAGGCGGCAAGCTGGCCGTGTTCGACTTTGGCGTTGATAAGCTGCTGGATGAACTTGTCTATCCGGTCCGGCGTGGGGTTTTCAAGGGTCCGCACCGCCGCTTCCGACACGTCCGCCAGCATGACCACCGCAGACTCCCGTGAGCGCGGGGGGCTTCCGGGGTAGGAAAACTCTTCAGGGTCCGCCTGTGGGTCCTGCTCCAGGGCCTTGCTGTAAAACCAGGTAATAACCGAGTTCCCATGATGTTCCGCCACAATGTCGGTTACTTCCTCAGGAAGCCCCAGGCTGCGGGCCTTTTCCACGCCGATACGCACATGGCTGCGGATAATGGCGGCTGACAGGGACGGCGGAATATCGTCGTGCTTATTATGGGAGGTCTGGTTTTCCACAAAGTAATTAGGCTGTTCCATCTTGCCAATATCGTGGTAATACGCCCCAACCCGCGCAAGAAGCGGGTTCGCCCCGATTTCCTGGCACGCCGCCTCAGCAAGATTAGCCACCATGATAGAATGGCTGTACGTGCCGGAGGCCACGGTAAAGAGCCGCTTTAAAAGCGGGGCGTTAAGGTCCGAAAGCTCGATGAGCCTGAAGGCGGTGGCCGCGTTGAGGGCGTGTTCCAAAGGAGGCAGTATCCCCAGCACCAGCATCCCTGAGGCAACGCCGTTAAACGCTGCCCAGAACAGAATCACAAGATAATCCCCCCAGGTGGCGGCGCCGTTTATGAGCAGGATGGCGATCGCGGCCCCGCCGTTCGCGCCGGCTATAATGAGGCCCGCTTTCACCAGGTCCATGCGCTTCTCGGCGCGGCGCAGGGTGTATGACGCGGCCACGCCGGAAACCAGGGCGAACATATAGGCGGACACGTCAAAGGCGGCGGCGAAAAACGCCCCAAGGGGGAGCGCCAGCGCCCAGGCGAGCGCCAGGGGCGGGCCTATGAGCAGGGACGGGAGCATGACCACAAGCGCCGTGGGAAGCACAATCGAGACCGGAAAGATCTCGGTATTAAAAGAAAGATTGTTCGCCAGAGTAGCGCCTATCATATAGAGCGCGGTCAGCGCTGAAAGAAGATATATCTCAGGGCTGGTCAAGGAGCGTCCGATAAGTTTCGCGTTTCCCAGAAACACGAAGAAGCCGTAGAGGAGCAGGAAGAGAAGGATCTGGCCGATAATAACCCGCGGGTCCCAGACTGCCGGCGGGTTCAGCGCGTTAAGCTGGGACATCTCGTCGTCGGTTACGATAAAGCCTTTTCGTATAACCCGCTTTCCCTGTTCGATATACTTGACCACCGGCTCAACCGCGCCGCCAGCCTCTTCAAGCCTGCGGCTTGAGTCAAGGGCGGAGAAAAAGACGTTTTCCCGTATGAACGGCTTGAGGAGGTCATAGGCTATCAGCCTGAACGAGGGGGGGAACCCTTCGTCCACATACCGGTCGATCGCGGGGGAGAGGGTATTAAGCGTAACTATCCGGTTAAAGCCGACCCGTTCCCGTCCAGTACGGGCGCCTGAACTCCGCAGCACCTCAACGGTATCAGGGTTAAATTCTTCAAGGCCGGTTTGGGGGAGGTCGAACACGCCTTCTTCCATAAAGTGTTCAAGAAGAGACCCTGCCATCCGCAGGGTCTCGGACCGGTCCTGGGCGTTGAACAGGATTTCAAGGTCTTCGTCAAGAAAGAGCCCGGGGAACGCGGCGGACACCTGCCGGCGGTACCCTTCAAGCGAGGCCTGTTCCTCAAAGCGCGCCCGGGAAAACGCGGCAAACGCGGCAAAGTCCTGGGACGCCTTTTCGGTTATGTCCGGTACATAGGTAAACGCCGCCGGCACAAGGCGGCGCTGGGCTTCCCGCCGCAGGGACGTGGCGCCTTCGTCAATGTACGAGATCGACTGTTCGGCGATGACGTCCCGCTCCGCGACTTTTCCGGCCTCGAAATCTCCTGTCTCCCCGCTGCCTCCGGCGCCGCCGTGTATGCTGTTCATTATGACAAGCACCGAAAGCAGGAATGCCGCGCCAGTGGCCGCGGCTGGCCCCGGACGGAAGGCAGGAAGGGTAAACCCAAGGAATTTTCCGGGCCGCCGCCCGTCAATGTTCCTGCGGGCGCGTTCTCCCGGCTCTCCTGTGTCATGGGCGTCGCGGTTATGCGCGGTCATAGGCTTGAATTATCTTTTTTATAAGCGGATTACGCACCACGTCTCCGGTATGAAGATACGCGGTATAAATCCCCTCAACAGCGGACAAAAGGGAAAGGGCGTGGAGCAGGCCAGAATCAATATGTTTGGGAAGGTCTATCTGAGTGGCGTCTCCGGTAATAACCGCCCGGGAGCCGCTGCCGAGGCGTGTGAGAAACATTTTCATCTGTTCTTTCGTGGTATTCTGCGCTTCATCCAATATAACCGCCGCGTCATTCAGGCTCCGCCCCCGCATATAGGCAAGGGGCGCTATCTCAATGATCCGCGCCTCTTCTAAATGCCGGATGGTTTCATAGGGCGCCAGCGCTTCCATTGCGTCATAGAGGGGCCGGAGGTAGGGGTGTATCTTTTGCGCCAGGTCTCCGGGAAGAAATCCCAGGCTTTCCCCTGCTTCCACCACCGGACGGGTCAGGACCAGCTTCCGGGCCTTTTTCGACAGAACCAGGCGCAGCGCTTCGGCAACGGCAAGAAAGGTCTTGCCGGTTCCTGCGGGGCCCACGCAGAAAGTTATCTCGTGCGCCCGCATACCCTGTATATAGGCGGCCTGATTGGTTCCCCGGGGATACACGCTGCCAAAGCCTTGAGGGATCTGAATACGCGCGTCCCGTATCGGATCCCAGGGGCCCTCTTTTTTAAGCGCTCCGCCCCCCCTGCCGGCGCTGTCCGCGCTCCCTCCGGCGGCAGCGCCGACGGCTTCAAGAAGCGCCGCCACATACTCAGGAGAAGGCTGCTCCCCCTCCCGCGCCGCAGCGGTAAGATTATCTATCATCGCTTTGAACCGCGCCAGACCCGCCTCGTTCATGCCTTCGGCGCGGATTTCATTGCCCCGTGCCGTGATGCGCCCTCCCAAAGATCCTTCAATAAGCCGCAGGTTCCGGTCATTAGCCCCGCACACCTCGGACAACAGGTCCTGATTATCCAGTACGATAGTTATACGTTCCTCCATCCTCCAAAAACCCGCAGGCGCTCCTTCCGGCCCTGGGGTATCCCCTGCTGGGTCTTGCTCTAGCGGCAATTGGGCTTGAACCAATGACCTAACGGATATGAGCCGTTTGCTCTGCCAACTGAGCTATGCCGCCGCTACGCAATTAAATGTAGTGGATACGCTGCTATGTGTCAAGCAGGCAGCGGATAATTTTTCTGCTTTTTTGCCACCGGCGCCCCCCTGCGGGGGTTTCAGGTGCTTCTCGCGGTGAGCGGGTTTGCACGTTTAGTCACCCCCTGCGGGGGTTTCAGGTGCTTCCTGTAGCGATAGGGTTTGCGGGTTTAGTCACAACCCTGAAGCGGCGCCTCAGCGGAATTCGCAAACGCACGGGCGCAGCGCAGGAAGCCGCTGGCTGGGGGTTTGGGGGAACTGGTTCCCCTAAATTCTCTTAAAGAGGCGCACAGCGCCGGTAAGTCGTTATAGAACAATGATTTGTGGGGGGGACAAGATAGGTTATTTTGCTGGCAGACAACTTTATTTTGCTAGCAAACAAACTTATTTTGCTAGCAAACAACTTTATTTTGCTGGCAGACAACTTTATTTTGCTAGCAAACAAACTTATTTTGCTAGCAAACAACTTTATTTTGCTAGCAAACAAACTTATTTTGCTAGCAAAATAACTTGTTTTGCTAGCAAACAAACTTATTTTGCTAGCAAACAAACTTATTTTGCTAGCAAAATAACTTGTTTTTACTACAAAATAAACCGGTTTTCCTGCCGCGCTCTGTTGGTATATTAAACAAATATCGGCGCTTTCGCGCCTCTTTTGTTTTTTTATGGGGGGACAGGTCCCCCCAAACCCCCCATAAAGGCTTCCTGCGCCGTGCCCGTGCGCCATCGAATCGCGATGAGGCGCCGCTTCTGGGTTGTGACTAAACGTGCGAACCCTCCCGCCGCGAGAAGCACCTAAAACAGCCTTCGGCTGCCCGCAGGGGGTTGACGGGAATGGAGGGATTTGACAAAATAATACGTATGCAGGAAAAAAGGAAACATACCAGATACCGCGCTCAGGCGCAGGCGTCTATCGCCGGAGTCTTTGACCGGGGCGGCTTATTAAAAGACATCAGCATTACCGGATGCTGTATAGAATGTACCATGAAAGTAACGATACGGCCCGAAAGCCAGTATACCGTTCAGGTTTCCCCTGACCCGGACAGTGAAATCGGCAATTTCGACTTGCTCGTTGAAGCCCGCTGGATTCGGCCCAGGGGAGACTCCTACGAAATGGGGTTTATGATTATCGAGTCCCCCAAAGGAAAACAGTTCCAGCGGTACGTTGATTACCTTGCATGGCGGGCCGAATAAGCCGCCGTGACCGCGGCGCCCCTTAACGGATGGATTTACCACGGGGCCCGGGGCTTTGAAGGGCACCTGCGGGAAGAAATCGGGCAATGGTCGTCCCGCTGGGGGGAGCTGTACCACGGGGGCGCGGCGGAAACCCCGGCCTTCTGGAACCAGAATATCTGGCTCTCCCCGTTCCGCCTTTCTTTTGATTCTATTTCAGAGGCGTCCCAGGCGCTGCGGGGCATCCAGCGCAACTGGTGCTTGACCAATACCGCCCATTTCCGCCGGGCCGCGCTTATTCAAAGCCGCCTGCCGCCCCTGGCCTCGGCTTCCAAGGCGCGGGTGTTCCCCTGGTTCGCGCCCCGGGCCCCGATGGGAAGCTGGACCCTCCTTGACCCGCACACGATTGTCGCGTCGGCGCGGTGTACAAGCCCGTTTCCCGGGGGGGCCGTCTCGTTTGCCGAAGATAAAACAGGCCCCCCGAGCAGAGCCTACCTGAAACTGTGGGAAGCCCTGTCCCGATGCCGGCGCTGCCCCCTGAACGGGGAGCGCTGCCTTGACGCCGGCGCAAGCCCGGGCGGCTGGACCTGGGCGCTCGCGCGGCTCGGCGCGGATGTTACCGCCGTTGACCGGGCGCCCCTTGCGGACCGGGTCACGGCTATGCCCCGGGTGCGCTGGCTCAAACACGACGCCTTTACCCTGAAACCCCGCGATATAGGCGCCCTCCAATGGCTGTTCTGCGACGCGGCCTGCTACCCGCCGCGGCTCTATACCTGGATAGAAGCATGGCGCGCCTCGGGCTTATGCGAAAACTTTGTCTGCACCATAAAGATGCAGGGGAAGCCGGACATGGAAACAGCCCGGCGCTTCGCGTCCATTGCTGAAAGCGCGGTGGTCCACCTCTTTTATAACAAACACGAACTCACGTGGATAAAGGTTCCGCCCCAAGAGGAGGCGCCGAGGCGCGGGGGGGCGCGGTAAAAATAAAATACAAAAATAAAAGGATGATGCAAGAATGGCAACAGAACAGACTGATCCAGCCGCCCCTCAAAACAGCGGGGACCCGGCGTCGAAGCTCGGCACCGAACCTGTAGGCTCCCTGCTCCTGCGCTTCTCTATTCCCGCTATCGTGGGAATGTTGGTCAACGCCCTGTATAACGTGGTCGACCGTATCTTTGTGGGGCGGGGCGTAAACGAGGTGGCTTTAGGGGGCCTTGCGCTGGTGCTCCCCCTTATGACGATAAGCATGGCCTTCGCCATGCTCTTCGGCTTCGGCGCGGCCAACATGATCTCCATGCGCTTGGGCCAGGGGAAGCGGGAGGAAGCGGAACAGACCTTGAACCACTGCTTTTTTCTCCTGTTAGGCATAGGGGTGCTGGTTATTGCCCTGGGGCTGGCGTTCCTTGAGCCGGTTATCTCCCGCCTCGGGGCGCGGGAGGGGAGCGGCGCCCTCATGTACGCCCGGCAGTATTTCAGAATAATCCTGTACGGCCAAGTTTTTTTCATGCTGAGTTTCGGCTTTTCCCACTGTACCAGGGCCCAGGGGTTCCCGCTTGTCAGCATGATCGGGATGTTCATCGGCGCAGGAACCAATATCATCCTTGACCCGCTCTTTATCTTCCTGTTCCGCTGGGGCGTGGAAGGCGCCGCATGGGCCACGATTATTTCCCAGGCAGTTTCGGCGGCCTGGCTCCTCTCGTTCAACCTGACCAAAAAAGCGGTGCTGCGCCTGCGCCCCGGGTCGTGTACCCCGTCGGCAGAAATCATAAGCCGTATCATGCGCTTCGGTTCCGCCCAGTTCCTGCTGCAATTTATGATGTCCGCCGTGCAGTTCATCTATAACGCGAGCATGGACTGGTACGGCGCCGCGGACCTGGGGGTTTCAAACGGCGGAGATATAGCCCTCTCAGGTATAAATATGGTAAACGCCGTGCTTTTGCTGATTATGATGCCTGTGTTCGGGATAAATCAGGGTTCCCAGCCCATTTTAGGGTACAACTACGGGGCCAAGAAGTTTGACAGGGTGATTGCCGCGTATATACGGGCTGTTGCGGCGGCTATGGGCATCTGTTTTCTGGGTTTTCTTCCGGCGCAGATTTTCCCCCGGGCCCTGGTGGGGCTCTTCGCGCCTAACGGCAGCCCGGCGCTCCTTGAGTTCACGCCCTGGGCCATGCGGGTTATGATGCTGCTTCTGCCGCTGAGCGGTTTTCAGGTGGTCTCTGCCAATGTGTTTGTGGCCACCGGCAGGCCGAACCTGTCGATTATCCTCTCCATGCTGAGGCAGTGTATTATACTTATTCCCTGTATGCTTATTTTCGGCAGGATATGGGGGCTGCACGGGGTAATCGCCGCAATGCCGGTCGCGGAAGGCGCGGCCTTTCTGTTGACCGCGCTCATGATCTTTCTGGAACTCAAAAAACTCTCCCGCCCCCTGCGCCCATAGGGGGTTTTACAGGCACGGTTCGAGGCGCGGGCAGCCGGAGGCTGTTTCACCCCCTGCGGGGGGTTCACGTGCTTCCTGCGGTGAGAGGGTTTGGGGGTTTAGTCACAACCCTCACGCCACGCCTCACCGCGCTTCGATGGCGTGAGCGGCGCGGCGCAGGAAGCCTTGAGCGGGGGTTTGGGGGAACTGGTTCCCCCAAATTTATTCTAAAGCCCCGCCCCGTCCGGTTAGGACTGCTTCGTCCAGGGGTTGTTATAGTTTGCGGGATCCCGCGTATACCTCCCCGGGCCGCCGCCTTGGGCTAAATACTTGGCGCGTAAATCCCCGGGGAAATTATTAGAAGAAAAATCCGCCTGACTTATGCTGCTCCCTTCCCCAAACGTTACGCTGGTAAGGCCGGTGCACACAAGAAACGCGCTGCCC
This sequence comes from Spirochaetaceae bacterium, assembly GCA_031280115.1. GTDB lineage: Bacteria > Spirochaetota > Spirochaetia > Treponematales > Breznakiellaceae > JAITHW01. Next base: position 11,907 of record JAITHF010000137.1, read on the forward strand.
CCGATGGAGGTAACGCTGCCGGGGATGTCTATGCTGGTAAGGCCGGTGCACCCAGAAAACGCGCTGCTCCCGATGGAGGTAACGCTGTTGCCGATGGTTACGCTGGTAAGGCCGGTGCACCCAGAAAACGCGCTGCTCCCGATGGAGGTAACGCTGTTGCCGATGGTTACGCTGGTAAGGCCGGTGCACCCATTAAACGCCATGTTCCCGATGGAGGTAACGCTGCCGGGGATGGTTACGCTGGTAAGGCTGGTGCACGAAGCAAACGCTCCGCTCCCGATGGAGGTAAGACTTGACGGCAGTATGACGCCAACGATATACTGATTATCTTTGATAACATTCATATCGTTGGAACCGGGGTCCACCTCCCAAGTACCGGTTATCTTATTACCTGTGGCAGAACAATCGGAGAGGTCCAGTATGACGTACCGGTCCCGTACCGCCCTGTTAATGCCGCCCATAACGCCCCCTGTCGTGATATTCGTCCTCGCAAGTCTGACTGTGTGCGGGTTCGCGGCGGTGTTGGCTGGAAGTCCGGCAATATGCCCCGCAAGATCCGCAAGGGAAATGCCGCCGGTTCCGGTGCCGTCACCGCCAGTGTCTTCGGTGCCGCCGGTTCCAGTGCCGCTGCCGCCAGTGCCGGTGCCTGTGCCGCCGGCGGCGTCGCACCCCAGAAAAACGCTCCCGAATACTAGGGCCGCCCCCAGTAATCCTGCCATAAACAAAGCCCTTTGCTTCATTTGTTTCATTTGTATACCCTCCTTTGTGGCCGATATACGAAAAAGCCCCGCTGGGTAACACAAACCGCGCCGGACAACGTCCGGCCCGTCTCCGA
>JAITHF010000155.1 GCA_031280115.1 Spirochaetaceae bacterium
CAGAAATGATTGTACCTGAGTCAGAAATGATTGTACCTGAGTCAGAAATGATTGTACCTGAGTCAGAAATGACTGTACCTGAGTCAGAAATGACTGTACCTGAGTCAGAAATGATTGTATTTGAGTCAAATACAGACATTTTTGTCTGCCGTTTAGTGTTATATTCAAGCATAGCATACGGTTTGTTGCGGGATGGTGCTGTATGCTCCGGCCTGCCTGTTGAGCCTGCCCCAAATGCGCCCTGTGCAGGCTTTTTGGGGGCTTTTTTACGCGCTGCGCTTCGCTTGCGCCTCTTTAAGAGAATTTGGGGGAACCAGTTCCCCCAAACCCCCAACCAGTGCGACGTGTGCAGCGCCCGTGCGCCATCGAATTCCGCTGAGGCGCCGCTTCTGGGTTGTGACTAAAATTGCGAACCCGCTCACTACAAGAAGCACGTGAACCCCCCGCAGGGGGCGCCGCAGGAAGCACCTGAAACCCCCGCAGGGGGCGCAGGGGGCGGACAGGGGACTTGACATTATTCCCCCTCTTATTTTATGGTAATCCTGTATCGTTGTTAATTTTTACTAACACAAAAGGAACAAGTATGCTGTTGTCTGATGCTCCCAAAGGAGCCTCTTTTTCAGTGGTGAAGGTTACCCTTAGCAAAGAAGTGGGAAAGCGTTTGGCTGACATGGGCTTCACCGAAGGCGCGGAAGGCGCGGTTGTCCGCAAGGGCCTCTTGCACGGCCCCTTACAGATTCGTATCCGCGGGTATGACATCCTTATCCGCCGCTCTGAAGCCGCGGGCATAGAAGTCGCTCTAGAAGCCGATAGAGAAGCAGAAGCCAATGCGGGCAGGCGCCAGGATTTCCATGACAAGATCCCTGCGGCAGGAGGGCGCCATGCGGGATAATACGCTGCGTATCGCCCTTGCGGGAAATCCCAATTCAGGCAAAACCACGCTGTTCAACGCCCTCACCGGCGCGCGCCACAAGGTTGGCAACTATCCGGGGGTTACGGTGGAAAAGCGGGAGGGCATCAGGGCCAGAGCCGGCAGGCAGTACCGCTTTATCGACCTTCCGGGGATTTACAGCCTCACTGCGTATTCGATTGACGAAGTGGTGGCGCGGGATTTTCTTCTGGAGGAAAAGCCGGATATTATCGTTGACGTGCTTGATTCCACCAACCTTGAGCGGAACCTTTACCTGTGCCTGCAAATGCAGGAACTGGGAATACCCGTGGTAGGCGCGCTCAACATGAGCGATGAAGCCGCGGCAAAAGGCATGCTGATTGATGAGAAAAACCTCGCCGAAACCCTGGGCATCCCGATGGTCAAGACCGTGGGCCCCAAGGGAAAGGGTATCGAGGAGCTTCTTGACTGTATTGACCGGGCAAAAGCCCCGCAGGAAGCCGGGCGCCTTATCCATGATAAATTTATAAATTATAAAGAAGAGATAGAGGCAAAACTCGGGGCGCTGCAAAGCCTCATCGGAGAGGACAAGGCCTTCGGGGCGAAGTATCCGGAGCGCTGGCTCGCGGTTAAACTGCTTGAAAAAGACGCCGACGCCTATAGCCGGCTCAAGGAACACGCCAAGGCGCCGGAGGTGGAAAAGGCCGCCCATGACGCGGCGCTCTGGATAGAAAAGCACTTCGGCAAAGACTCGGAGATTATCATGTCAGAGCAGCGCTACGGGTATATACGGGGGGCGGCCAGGGAATCGGTGCGGGTTACCAAAACCGCGGACTTTTCTTTTACCGAAAAGATAGACGCGGTCATCATGCATAAGTTCCTCTCCCTGCCGATTTTCCTCTTTGTCCTGTGGGGCGTCTTCCAGCTTACGTTTCTGTTAGGCGAATACCCCATGCAGGCGCTGGAAAACTTTTTCGGCTTTTTAAGCGGCAGGCTGAACGAGGCTGTCTCCAGCGATGTTCTCCGCTCCCTGGTTGTGGACGGCATCATAGGCGGGGTCGGCGGGGTTTTCTCTTTTGTCCCCTTGATCGTGATTCTCTTTTTCCTCCTTTCTATTCTGGAAGACACCGGCTATATGTCCCGCGCCGCCTTTGCCACGGATAAACTGCTGCATACCTTCGGCCTGCACGGCCAGTCTGTTTTTCCCATGATGCTGGGTTTCGGCTGTTCCGTGCCGGCGGTCATGGCGTCCCGGACCTTGAAAAACCCCCGTGACCGGATTATTACGATTCTTATTACGCCCCTTATGAGCTGCGGCGCGAAACTGCCGGTCCACGTGCTTCTTGCGGCGGCGTTTTTCCCGGACAACCCGGCCAACATGGTCATCCTTATCTACAGTATCGGGGTTGTTCTGGCCCTTGGTTCGGCGCTGGCGCTCAAACGCACCGTGCTCAAGGGGGACCCTACGCCGTTTGTTATGGAACTGCCGCCCTACCGGGCGCCGACTCTTCAGGGCGTCCTGTGGCACGTGTGGGAAAAAACGTGGCAGTATGTGAAAAAAGCGGGAACGGTCATTCTCGCGTCTGCCGTCTTGATTTGGGCGGTTACCCATTTTCCTGCCTATGAGCTTTCAGATGAAGCGCAGGCAGAACTGGCCGCCGCCTTCCTGCTGGAAAACCCCGGCGCTGACGGCGCGGCGCTTGAAAATTATATAGAAACAAGCGCCGCCGAAAGCGCCCTTGCGTACAGTTACGCCGGCAGGCTCGGCAAGTTTATTGAGCCTGTATTCCGGCCTATGGGCTTTACCTGGAAAATAGCCGCCGCTTCGATACTCGGCTTTGCCGCCAAAGAGGTGATTGTTTCCACCCTGGGCATTATTTACCGGGTAGGCACCGAAGAGACCGAGGAAAGCGAGGGGCTTCGGGAGGCTATCCGGTCGGATCCTGACATGATGCCCCTTACGGCGTTCGCGCTCATGCTTTTTACCCTGATAATTCCCCCCTGTTTTGCCGCGCTGGCTGCTATACGCGCTGAAATAGGCTGGAAATGGCTTGGGTTTGAAGCGGGCTTTCTCCTTATAGCAGGATGGGCCGTCTCTTCGGCGGTCTATCAAATAGGGCGGCTGGTTTTATAGTTTTTTACCCGGAGGAACCCTATGTCTTTTGCTGAGTTAGGCGCCGCCGCCGGAATTACCGCTTTGGCGGCGGCGTTTTTAGGATGGCGGATGATAAAAATCATACTGAACAGAGGGGCGGCGTGTTCCTGCGGTTCAGACAAGGGCGGCGGCATGAAAAAGGCCCGCCGCGCCTGCCCCCATTGCGCTGAAGCGGCTCCGCCCCGGAAGGGCCCCTAAGCCGCCGCGCATCAAAGCGCTCTCCATTTTTTGCCCCGGCGTTTCCAGAATTGCTGAAACCCCGGGGTTTTTTACGCGCTTATGCGGCGGGTCTTTTTCCTGCCGCCGCCGGCCTCAGCCCATGCCTTGACGGGTCTAAGAGGCGGCCTTAGAATAAAGGTATACGCGATACCCAAGAGCAGGCGTCCGCTCTGGCTGTTGGCGCGTCATTCTATCACGCTAAAAGGTGGAAAACCCATGCGAAACCTGCCGATCAACCTGAGCGCCCTTCCGCTCGCTGCCGTACTCGCAGGCGCCCTGTGCGTAACCTGCGCGAAGCCCAAACAAGCCCAAAGCACTGAAACCATACGCCTTACGATGGGTTCGTGGCGGGCTGACGATGTGGCTCATGTTACCAAGCTCCTTGCTGAATACAAGAAGATACAGCCC
>JAITHF010000176.1 GCA_031280115.1 Spirochaetaceae bacterium
ATGAAGTTGAAGGCCCGGGCAATGACCGGTACGTCTTTGCCGCGGCGCTTGAGACGGACAGGGAGCCGGCGGAGGGCTTGTGGGCGCCGCCGTTTTTACCTATATTTAAATGGCTATGATTTCACGACCCTTTTATATAGTATTACGGCTTTACCGGCTCGGCGCGGCGGCGCTCTTCTTGACGGCCCGCGCCGCCCTGCCCCTGCCCGCGCAGGGGCTTGACCTCCCTACCAGACAGATACCGGACGACTCTTCCCTGCGCCTAGCCCTGCGGGACTCATGGTTTACTGAAGCGCCTGAGCGGGTCCTCAGTATGCGCGCTTTTGTGCGGGACCTCAGCGGCGGCGGGAAGGTGCAGGTGCGCGCCGAAGAGGGGAAGGGCGAGTTTATGGTCATTCTGGCCCGGGAGCGGAACGGCGCGTACCCGGGATGGGCGCAGGGTTCATGGATTTTGACCCGAAACAGCGCTGACGGCAGCCCTGCGCGTATCCGGGTCTTCTTGCGGAGCGACCCCTACACCTACATCCAGTTCCGGCCTGTTGCCGCGGACCGGAGCGTGATGGATATGGTGCTGTACAATGCCTATGTCGTGCGCTCCCTGCCTATTCCCTATTCTCTTGAGCGGCTTTTCGTGCTTCCCCTGGAAGAGGCGCTCCTGGCAGCGGCGGGGCGGTTCCCCCGGAAGTATTTTGATCCTGATCCGGATGCCTACCGGGACCTGCGGGGGTTTATGGCGCTGGTCCGGCAGCGCCTTCCGGCGCTCTCGTTCCATGACGACGGGGCCATAGACGACACGGGGCGGTATGTGTATATCGCAAACCTCCAAGCCCAGGAAGGGGAGGCGGGGCTTAACTGTTCGGGCTTTGCCAAATGGATGGTTGACGGCATCCTGCGCCCCTTTACCGGCAGGCGCCTTGCTATCCCGCCCTTAAAAAAAGCCTTTGGCAATCGGGGTTCTTCGTTTACCGAACCCTATGAAGAGGCGCGGGATCCTTTTTTCGGCCTTGACTGGACGCGCAACCTTGCGTCAACCGCGCTTTCCGCTATGCTGTCCTCCGGCGATTTCGGGAAACTTGAGGAGATTGAGGTGCAGCGCAGCCCTTTTTCCTCGTTAATCGCCCGGGATCCGGCAGGCAATTCTATCCGGTCCTATCCGAGTTTCCTGCTGAACGCGGGTTTCAGCATCGAAGGGCTTCAGCCGCTCCTTTATACCCTTGCCATTGACCGCCCGGGGACCATATACCTTGCGTCAGTGAACAGCGAAGAGGGGGCCGCGCGCCCCCGGATACGCCAGCATTTTCATGTGGCCGTGCTGGTTCCCTATTTCAACGAGTACGGGGTCTTTCAAACAGCGGTCTTTGAGAGCGCCGAGGAAACCTCGTTTGCCCAGTTCCGGCGCCGGTATCCGGGGCATTTTGTCAATCTGGTCCGTATCCCCACAGAATCCCGCTTCGACCCCTAACCCCCGAAGCGGCGCCTCAGCGGGCTTCGCAGGCGGAAGGGCGCGAAGCAGGAAGCCTTTAGGGGTGGTTTGGAGGGTCTATGACCCTCCAAATTCTTCCCAAAGAGGCGCGCAGCGCCGATAATTCGTTATATAATAATGATTTATCTGGGGACAGGATAGTTTATTTTGCTAGCAAGAAAACTTATTTTGCGTGCAAAAAAACCGGTTTTCCTGCCGCGCTCTGTTGGTATATTAAAAAATTATCGGCGCTTTCGCGCCTCTTTTAAGAGTTTATGGAGGGCTTTTTTATCTGCGCTTCATGTTTGCGCCTCTTTGTGCGAACTTCCCGTAAGGGAACAGCCTTAGGCTGCCCCCAAACCCCCCTAAAGGCTGCCTGCGCCGCGCCCGTGCGCTCTGGCGCTCTGGCGCTCCCCGGCGCTTGGGGTAAACCGGCTGGGCCGGCCCCTTCCCGCGCCTTTCTCCCGCGGGCTGTTAAGGAGGGAATATACCGCAGGCGTAACCAGCAGGGTCATAAAGAAACTCACTGACAGGCCCCCTACAAAGGTCTTGCCAATGGGCTGTATCGTGTCCGCCCCGGGGCCGGGAAAAAACGCGATAGGTATCATGCTGATAATCGTAGTGAGGCCGGTCATAAGGATAGGCCGCAGCCGGCTGCGCCCGGCCTCAAGGCAGGCGTCCCGCACGGACAGCCCCCGGGCCCGCAGGGTGTTGGTGTAGTCAACCAGCACAATGCCGTTGTTCACCACCACCCCCACCAGCGCCACCACCCCCACGGCGGAAAAGACCGACATGGCCTGATTGCCTATCTTATATATCCATATCACCCCGATAAAGAGGAGCGGGATAGAAAAGAAGATCACAAGCGGGTCAACAAAGGACTCGAACTGGCTTGCCATAAGGCCGAACACGAGAAACACCGCGGCGCCTATGATAAAAATAAAGCGCGTGTTATAGGTCTTGATCTCTTGAGCTTCCCCCAAATAGCGCACGGTTACGCCTTCCTGAGGCACCAGATACTGTTTGACCGCTTCTTCAAGTTTCATCTGGGTTTCGGTCGCCGCGATGCCCCCGGCCAGACTGCCGGTTACCCGCAGGACCCGCTCCTGATTCTCCCGCCTGACCGACATAGGGGCGCGCCCCTCGCGTATGCGCGTCAGATTTGCAAGGGAAACCCGCTCCCCCCCGCGGCCCGGCACAAAAAGCGCGTCCAGATTGGGCAGCCCTGCCTGATCGCTCTTTTGCAGGATGACCTGTACGTTGATAATCCGGTCCCCCCGGCTTATAGTAGCGGCGTTGGCGCCGTTGACCGCGGTGCGCACCTCTTCGGCAATGGCCGAAAGCGAAACCCCCAGGGCCGCGGCCCGGTCCCGGTCAATCTCAATCCGGAGCTGCGGCGCCCCTTCGCTCAGGTTCACCTGCGGGTCCTCGATTTCAGGCAGGTGCCGGGCCATAATAGCTTTTATCTCATTGGCGGTCTTCATAAGCGCGTCAGCGTCTTTGGAACTCACCGCGATTTCCACTGCCGAGGAAGCGCTCATGCTCCGGCCCGCCCGGAACGCAACCTGCATACCGGGGATGTTCGAGACGACCGGCGCCAGTTTGCGGATGATAGAGTCAGGCGTGTCAATCTGCTTTGCCGGCTCAGGGAGGATGATCTGCACCGAGCCCTGGGCCGAGCCGCTCTGCCGCGCCGTGAGCACCAGATCCCGATACCCAAGCACGTTTTCTTTCACTATGGTTTCAAGGGCCTCCACCGCCTGCTCCGTAACGGCAAGGGGCGTGCCCTGGGGCAGGGACACGTTGAGCGTGATAGAATCGTCGGTCCTGCTGCGGAAGAACAGGTTCATCCCGATACCGCTGAACTGGGTCAGGGAGAACGCCAGAATAAGCAGGGTCAGGAGCAGCACAAGCAGCCGGCGGCTCAGGCAGTAATCAATGGCCCGCCGGTATGCGTTGTCAAGGCCCTGGAAGAACCTGTCCATCGCCGCGTCAGCAGCCCGCAGGAACGGGAGGCGCAGCGGCTTCTGCCTGTGCGTGTCAAGGCGCATAATCGAACCTGCAAGGCTCGGCACCAAGGTCAGCGCCACCAGAAGGGAGCAGGCAAGGGAAATCACCACCGTGAAAATCAGGTCGTTGAAGAACTGCCCCATCATCTCAAGGTCGTTTTTATAGATCAGGAGGGGGACGAACACGCAGAGGGTGGTGGCTGTTGAGGTAACGATAGCCCGCAGCATCTCCTGGCTGCCCAGAACCGCGGCGGCCTCCGCTTTGGCGCCCCGCAGCCGGTAGGCGTGGACATTGTCCAGAATCACGATCGAGGCGTCGACGGTCATGCCCAGGCCGAGGATAAGGCCGGTCATGGTGAGCAGGTTAAGGGTAAAGCCGAAGGCCGCCATGCACATAAGGGTCAGCAGAATAGAAACCGGAATAGACAGCCCCACAATTAACGTGCCTTTCACGTTCCGCAGGAAGATAAACAGCACCGCCATCGCAAGGAGCGCGCCCTGCACCGCGTTGGCGTACACCTGGTTGAGGGCGGCGCTTATGAGGGTGGTATTGTCTGACAGGACCTGCACCGTAAGCCCCTGGGGAAGGCGCTGGTTAATCCCTTCAAGAGCTTCCCGCACGCGCTTTGCCGTCCGCACCTGGTTGCTGTCGCTGGCGCCGGTTACTTGCAGGTACACGCCGCTTTCGCCGTTCACCCTGACCCGCGCCGCGTTGTCGTTGTGGGCAATCCCCACGTCCGCGACGTCTTCGAGCCGGACAATCTGGGAGCGGTTTGGATTGGCGGCTCCCGCGCCTGCCGGGGACAGGGTTTTAACTACCAGTCTTTTTATCTGGGTAATGTCCGCCAGTTCCTGGGCGGTCAGCAGCTGGTACTCCATGTCCCCGCGCCCGAGGCTGCCGCCGCTTGAGAGGATGTTTTGCCCCCGCAAGGCCGCGCTTATGTCCCGCAGAGTAAGGTTGAGCGCGGCAAGGCGGTTTTGGGAAACCGCCGCGCGGACGAGCTGGGTGGTGCCGCCGGTTACTTCCGCTGAGGCAACCCCGTCAATCCGCTCGACCTCCGCCTGGATCTCGTCTTCAGCAAAGAGGCGGAGCTGATCTGACGGGTAATTCCCCCGGACCACAAGGCGCATGATAGGCGCGGCGGACATATCATAGCGCCGCGCCACCGGCGAAGAGGCGTCGTCAGGGAGGGAGTTGGCAATACGGTTTACCAGCGTTTGGGCGTCGGTCATGGCTTTATCCATGTCGGTCCCGTAGGCAAAGTTAAGGTTGATAGTGCTGTACTCAAAGTTGGACGTGCTGGTCATATCAACCAGCCCTTTGGAGACCGCAAGGGCCCGTTCAAGCGGGATGGTGATATTCTGTTCCACGTCAGACGGGCCCGCGCCGGCAAGGCGGGTAGACACGGACAGGACCGGGCGGGATATAGAGGGGTACAGGTCAAGGGCGATATGGGGGACCAGGGTGGCCGCCACGCCCAGGGCAAGGGCGTACAGCACAACCACCGTAACCGGACGCTTCACCGAATACTCAACGATACTCATACAAACTCCTTAATAGGTTATGTTATCATATTTTAAGAGCAGGCGCAGACCGCGCACCAGCCCAAAACAAGAAGCCTTTAGGGGGGGTGTGGAGGCAGCCTCCGGCTGTTTCAGCAGTCGTAGTTTGCAAAAAAGGGCGCGAAGCATGAAGCGTAGATAAAAAAGCCCCCCCATAAAGTCTTCAAACGCGCAAGCGCAGCGCAGCGCTCATATTCAAACACCACACAATCCCCCGCAGGGGGCGCCTCCGAAGGGGGCCTTCGGGGGTTTGACAAAGGAGGGGAATACGCATAAAATAAAAAGATAATGAAAAGGAATGCGGGCATACGGCTATGTCAAACAATGAAATTGTTCAGGGATTTGATGATGAAAAAGATGCGGCCCTCACGATAACCCTTGAGAAGGCGCGGGAAGCTGAAGAGATGCTGATTGTCTCTTTAAGCGGCTCAGTTGACCCCCATAACGCGCCGTTTCTTCAAAAACAGATGGTCAAGGCAATTGAGAAGGGGTATACCAAGCTCATTTTTCACTGCGCGGGCCTTGGGGATATTTCTTCCGCCGGTATCGGCGCCTTTTCACACTTCCTTAATTTGGTCAAGGCCAAAGGGGGGGATCTGGTGTTTTTCGGTATCCAGCCGAAAGTACAGGGGGTGCTCCAGGTCCTGGGCTTCGCCCAAGTCTTTACGACAAGGGAAACCAGAGACGAATCGGCCGGCGTGTTCCGCAGCCCCCCGCCGCCTGCGCCGGACGGGCGCTTTCCTGTAACCGCCGTATGCCCCGCCTGCTCCCAAACGCACAATGTCATGGAAGCCGGGCGGTTCAACTGCTCCCGCTGTAAAACCGCGCTCATAACCGACCGCCAAGGGCAGGTGTTTCTGGGATAACCGCGGGTTTTATGCTAGTATTAAGGATAGGGTATGACAGACAATAAAATCGAACAGTATTTACGGGAGTTAAAGGTCTCCTATCGGGAACTTGAGCCCAATCTGTGGCTGGTGGAACCGGAAGGCCAGCCGCAGGTGGCTGTTTTGTACGCAGAACCGCTGGTGGTTATCCGCGCGCTGGTCATGGAAGCGCCCCGTGAAAACCGGCTTGAGCTTTTTACTAAACTCCTCGCGCTTAACGCCGCGGATATGATCCACGGCGCCTACGGGCTTGAGGGGGATAAAATTGTGCTGATTGACAGCTGGGAATACGGCACGCTGGATTTTGAGGAACTGAGAGCCACGATTGAGTCTTTCAGCCTCGCATTAACCCAGCATTATCCGCTATTGTCGGTGTACAGGGACCGATAGGGAGGTTATACAATGGGAATTTTCTCAAGGCTTAGAACACTCATTTCATCAAATGTGAACGACATGATAAGCAAGGCCGAAAAGCCGGAAAAGATGCTGAACCAGCTTATTATCGACATGAACGAACAGCGTATCGAATCAATGAAAGCCGTGGCAATGGCCATCGCCGACGAAAAAAAGCTGGAGCGGGAAGTTATGAACCAGCAGGCTATGTCTCAGGAGTGGGAACGGAAAGCCATGCTCGCGGTGCAGGCGGGAAAAGACGACCTTGCGAAAGAAGCGCTTCTCCGCAAGCAGGAATATGAAAACGCCTGCATGGAATATAAAAAACAGTGGGAAGCCCAAAAGAGCGCGGTGGAAAAACTGAAAGTTTCCCTGCGGGAGCTGCAAAACAAGATAGAGGAGGCCCAGCGCAAGAAAAACCTCCTTATCGCCCGGGCCAAACGCGCCGAAGCCCAGCAGAAGATTCAGGACACGATCTCATCGGTGTCCGGCAACCGCAGCGCCTTTGACGCCTTTGACCGGATGGCCGCCAAGGTTGACCAGATGGAAGCCCAGGCTGACGCGGCCCAGGAGCTGGATGACTACTCGTCCAACTCAAGCCTTGAAAAACAGTTCGCCGAACTTGAGAAGTCCGATACCGCGGCGGATCAGCTGCTCCTTGATCTTAAAGCGAAGATGAAAGCCCTGCCGGACAAAGAGCTGTAAGACCCGCAGGCGGCGGCGGGAAGCAGGCGGCCTTGGGGCGGAGAAAGCCCTGCCCCTTGTGAAAGGCGCGCCGTGATAGTATGGTAATAGATACTATACAGCATAAAAACTGGAAGAAAAAATGAAACATATAGTACGGTTGATTCTGGTTATCAGTCTCTGTTTCGCGGTGGTGTTTGTACTTTCCCTGATACTTAAACTGCTCCAGATTCGCCTTGAGTCAGTGCGGGCCCTGCCGGTTTTCTCACGGCTGAGTCTGGAAGAATGTATCGCCGCGGCCCGGGGGGCCTTTCCCATTACCATCTATTTTTCCATTCTGTTAAGCGTAAGCTATACGGCGCGGCGGGGCATCCCCGCGCCGGCTGCGATAATGTGCCTTATTATTCTGGGCATGAGCGCGTCCCTCCTCATCGCCCTGGGGATAAACGCGCTTGAGCGTATTCCGCCCTCCCCTTCCCCGCCTTTAGGTATACCCCTTGGCGAGGCGGGGCTTATCTTCTCCCATCCTCCCGATAAAGCGCGGATATTTCTCGAAGACCCCGGCAACCCCCAGGGCGCCCAGGTGGCGGCGGAGCCGGACCGCCCGCTTCTCTATGAAAAATCCCCCGGGAACGCCGGCGGCCTGGGAACTGCCCAGGGCTTCGGCTTCGCGCCGGCGCTCCTCCAAAGCAATATGTATTTCTTTTTACAGCGTATATTCAAAGATATTGATCTTGCGGCGGCGCAGTTTACCACACGGTTCAAAGAAGGATTTATGCTTTTCTTCCTCTATATGCTTTCTCTGGTGTTCCTCCTGAGCTCAGGTCGTTTTCTTATGGACATAAGCGGATGGCCCCTTGCGAACCTGTTCCTGGGTATTCTCGCGTTTCGAGGGGTCCTCGCGTTGGAACGCGTCCTTAACTCGGAGGGAACATGGACTCTGCTGGTTTCTTTTATGGGAGAGGGCTTTCCCCAATGGGTGTTAAGCCCCCTTGTGTTTGTTTGCTTAGGGTCAGTGGTTATCCTCTATGCCGCGTTTGCGCGGCTTGGGAAAAGCCGGAGGCTCGATGAAGATTTCTAAAAAGATGTTCCTGTCCCCGGCGGGGCTGTTTGTTATCTATATGGTGCTGTCCTTTCTGGCCGTTATGGGATTCCGCATGCTCTTCCCCGGGGAGCCGGCGCCGCTTGCGTCTCACGGGAAATCATGGCGGCTTATCCAGGGGGTTATTGCGTTTATCACCCTGTTTCCCGCGCTGACTATGGCGGGGCTGGTCCTGCCCTTCGGCCTAAAGACCCAGAAGTGCGGGGAATTCGACCGGTTTTCCGAAGCGTTTCTCGATCAGGTGAAGCCGTCGGTCTTCGCGGCCATCGGCGCTGCCGCCTGCTACGGGCTGCTGTTCTTTCTGGTATTCCCCCTTGTCCAAAGTCAGGAAACCACCCTGCGCTCCGAGGGGCGCCTCTTTACCGCCTCAAAAGCAAAAGCCCTGGCAAGCGCGGAAAAAGGCGCGTGGCTGGAAGCGGCCCAGTTCATTGCTGTCTGCGACCAGATATGGCCGGACAGTCCGGAAATCGAATCCCTGAGAGCCGACGCGCTTATGGGCATAGAGGCGTGGCGGATTTCCCAAGCCAACGCCCAAATGGAAGCATGGGTGAAAGGGGATATGTATCAGGACATGATGGCCGCCTATTCCAGACTTGAGGGGAAAGAACAGCCGGTCAACGCGGCGGCGGCCCTGGCCCTGGCGGATAAAGCGATGCAGGCGGAACGGTACTTTGACGCCCATTGGCTTGCGAACCTGGGGGAACAGCTCGCAGGGCGGGGGAGTCAGGAGCGCCGTGCCGGAAAGGAGCTTGCAAACCATGCCTGGGACGCGGTAACCAGTTTGAAACCGAACACCAGAGAACAGCGCGCCTATGATTTGTACCGCAAAAAACGGGAAGGCTACGAGGCGATGATGGGGGAAAACTGGATTAAAGCCTACTATATTTTCAAAGAGCTCGCCGTGGAAACCCCCGGCGATCCAGATGCGGACCGCTTTCTTGCCATAAGCGAAAGAGGCGCCAAAACCAAAGCCTTTTTTATTGATGAGATAGAGCTGACCTTAGGGGAAATCCTTTCAAGCGCGCTCTTTTCTTTTCCCCTGGAGCTTGCGGAAGGAAATAAGAAAGGCCGCATGGTGCTGCGTTTCGGCTCCCTCTCAACGGCGCCAAACTTTTCCTACGGTATAGACCTGGAGCTTATGGCGTTTGACGCAAGCGGAACTTTGCTCTACCAGATGCAGGCGCCCTATGTAAAGATAATCCCCCTTGAGCGGGAAGGGGAGGGCCCCCGGCTTATATGTATGTTTAAGGCTCTGGACCGGCTTGACGAAACCAAACACCATGAGCCCCTGTGGCAAGGGCCCGCGCCGCCTGCGGTGCGGAACGATATGTTCGCCATTAACCTTGCCTATGATGATTTTCTGGTGCTCGCCCGCCTGGGCTGGGGGCTTGAGCCTATTCTCATCGGGGATCTTATGGGAATGGCCAAACGTATCGGCGCCTACGGGTATATTCCAGAGCTTTTTCAGGCGGAAATCCTTAACCGCTTTTCAGAGGCGGCGTTTTTCCTGCCCATGTCTATACTAATTATTGTGATAGGCTGGCGGTATCGGTCTAAAAAGATCAGCCTGCAAGTGGGTATTCCTATGCTGGTCGTTTTGCCGCTCATATTTAACAGCGTGGTATTCCTCTGCCGGAGTATGCTCCACAGCCTCAGTGTCTGGTCAGTTATCTTCTTGAAATTTTCCACTGCCATCGCGGTCTTCACCATAGGGACCGTTGTCTTCCTGATCTTAACGCTCATCCTCCTCGCCGCCCAGAAAGCCTAACCCCCGAAGGGGGGTTCACGTGCTTCTTGCAGCGATAGGGTTTGCAATTTTAGTCACAACCCCGAAGCGGCGCCTCAGCGGAATTCGATAACGCACGGGCGCGACGCAGGAAGCTTTTAGGGGAGGTTTGGGGGCAGCCGAAGGCTGTTCCCTT
>JAITHF010000218.1 GCA_031280115.1 Spirochaetaceae bacterium
CCCCGCTGCGAGCGCGCTGGGGAGGTGGTCTTGGTGAGAGCCGACGCCGGGAACAACCATTCCCGCCCCCGCCCCAGGGCTGTCCTGCATCCATGCGGCCCAGGCATTGAGGCACGCTGCCCAGGCTTCCCGCTCCCGCCCTGCGGCAAAGCGCTCCCGGGACAGGCCCAGCCAGTACGCCTGACCTTCGGCGCCGGCGGCGCGGTAGGCGGCGCCCTGGTCCGGGGGCGCCTGCTTCCCCTCGCCGGCCCGGCGCCGGTTATACAGGTACACTGCGGCGCAGGCAGCCCCGGCGCTTATGCCCAGACTGAGGGCGGTGAAGAGCGCGGCGGCGGCGATTTTTTTAATGAGGGAGAAATCAGCGGGCACACTGAATTGTTTCTGGTTTGTTTCTTTTATTTTGAAGCCTATGCCCCACGTTTTCTTGACCCCCCCGAAATCAGGGGATTCAAGGATGGTTTCAAGGACATTGAGGGGCGCTTCAGCCTGGCCGTGAAGGGAAGGCCCGGCAAGGCCGGTCAAGAGGGACGCGGCCAGCACCGCCGTAAAGCGCTTCGCCTGCGCCTGTTTCCCTCTGGCGTTGCCGCTTTCATACATAGTCATAGAGGCGCGCCAAAGAGGGCGGCGGCGCTTGGTTTCGCAAGATTCTTCACATCCTCACATCCTTAAATCTTCACATCTTCAAATCCATGCGCCCTCCTGTTATATATGGGCTGCGCTGCGGAAAAAATACCCCGCCCTTTCGTAGAGAGTCAACCCTTTGCGCCTCCGGGGGAGGGTTGTAAAGGATTGTAAGGAAGACGGCCTTTGGCTATAATCGGGTATGTTTCTTACGGTCTGCATGAATCCTACTATTCAAAAAACCCTGCGCTTCACCGGCTTGGTTACGGACAGGGTAAACCGGACAAGCTGTTACCGGACCGACCCTTCCGGTAAGGGCGTAAACGTGAGCCGCGTGCTTTCCCAGTTGGGAAAACAATGCCTGCACCTCACCCAGCTTGGGGGGCCCCTGCGCCCTCTGTTCCTCGATCTTTGCGGCAAAGACCGAATCCCCCTCCAATGGGTAGAAAGCGAAAGCCCTATCCGCTTTTGTTACACCCTTATAAACGACGCCGACCGCAGCGTTACCGAGCTTGTTGAAGAGGCCGAACCGGTTGCCGCCGGCACTGAAGGGCGGCTTATGGAGGCGTACCAGCAGGCTTTAGGCGGCGTTACATGGGTTATCATTTCAGGAACCAAAGCCGCGGGCTTTTCGGACGATGCAGTGCCGGAGATGGTGCGGGCCGCGAAAGCGGCGGGGAAAAAGGTGCTGCTTGACCTGCGCGGCGAGGATCTGAGGCGCAGCCTCCGGTATAAGCCGGACATTATTAAGCCCAACCTCTCTGAGTTTATCCAGACCTTCGCGCCGGAAGACGCAGGAACCGGCGGCGGCGGGGCCCTCGAAGGCCGGATACGCCGCATTGCCCTGGGCCTTGCCGGAGAATACCAGTGCCGCGTTGTCCTTACCCGGGGCGCTGAGCCGGTCTGGTTCGCCGAAGGCAGCCGGTTTTCCGAGGCTGCTTTCGAGCCTGCCCCGCCGGTTAATACCACCGGTTCAGGCGACGCCTTCACCGCGGGCCTGGCGGCGGCGCTGGAAACAGGCGCCGCCCTTGCTGACGCGGTTCTTGCGGGGATTGCCTGCGGCGCCTGTAACGCGCGCCTCTTTCGGGTCGGCGCCATACAGGGCTAATCAGCTTTGCCGGTCCTCCGCCACCGTTCTATGCGGTCAAAGGCCGCGTTTATCCGGGCGGATTTCTCTGTGGCTTTACGCATATTGCCGTCGTGTCCGGCATGGCGGTCCGGGTGGTGTATCTTGAGCAGCCGTTTATACGCTGTTTTACATTCGTCCGCCGAGGCGCCGGCGGCAAGGCCGAGCTCGGCGAAATCCCTTGCAAGCGCCGCGGCGCCGCCGCTTGCCGGGTGTTCTCCTGCGGCGCCGCCGGAGAAGCCGCTGCCGGCGCTGGAACGGGAACCGGAACCGGCGCTGGAGCTGGAAAAAGTCTCTTCCCGGTTCCCGCCTTTCAGAAAGTCGTTAAGATCGTCATAGGCCGCTGCCGCGTCAGGATCCGTAAACGTGCGGCCAGAGGGCTTTGTGCTCAAATCCCCCTCATCCTCAAGGAGGTAACTCCTCACCAGGTCCGCAAGCCGTTCGATAATGCCCATTCTTTTACGGGTTCCTCATGTACGCTTCAAGTTCAATGATAGGCGCCAGGTCTTTTTTGGGAAAGCCTGCGGCGATAAACTTTTCGTAGTATTCGTACGCCTTCGGGTGCTTGTTGGTAAACGCCTGCCCTAAGATGTTGACGAACGTGGTCGAGTAATAGGGATGCGTGCTGGACGTTTGCTTTTTAATGCGGTCTACCACGTGGTCCAGCATCATGGTCCAGGTTTCCACGTCGTCGTTATACAGCATAGCCGCGGCTATATCAAAGGTATGGCCGGTTACAAAGTGTTTCGCCCACCGCCGGTCCCAGGTCTTCTTGCTGTCCGGCGTCCAGTTGCTTCCCCACTCGATATTATACGCATGGAATATATGCCAGCAGTTATTTTTATCGACCCCTTTATGGCACTTTTCGTACACCTCTTGGGCAGTGAAAATCCGTATTGCCGCTTCGATTTTCCACTGCGAAAGGGCTTCGCCGCCTTTTTCGGCAAGGCGGTAGACGATTTCGTTTTTCTGTTTCGTGTCCGCGCCCATAAGGATTTCAAAAACCTTGCCCAGCTCAAGAAGGTTCCACGCTTCGGAACGGAAATCCTTGTCCGTAAGGGCCTTCTCAAGAAAACACAGCCCCGCCTCATCGTCCCGGTCAGCGATAACCTTCAAAAGGATCTTGAGTTTCGGCGCGTTGTCTTTATAAGCGGGCATAAGCGCGGCGGCCTGGGCGAGAACCTTTTCAAACACCGCCGGATTGCGGCTGGCTGTAAGGGCGTCCTCCAGAAAGCCGACAGCGGCTTTGCCGAGGGCCTCAAGCAGCGCTTCATCCCCCTTTGCGGAACCCATCTTTACAAGCGCCGCAAACGCCGCTCCCTTGGGTCCGGCTTTCCGGTCTTTCGTGTAGGAGAGCAGCATTTCCTCGTACTTAGGATCCTCCCCGAATATGCGTACCGCCGCGGCCATGACGTGCTCCGACCCTTCGGCAAGGGCTCTTTCCGCAAGGGGTATGGCAGCGGCGCCTTTTAACCGGTAGATGGCCGTTAAAAGCCGCGCGTGGCCCTTGCCGCCTTGCAGGTCAAGCGCCGCCTCCGCAAAGGGGATTATTTCCGCGCCGATGTCGGGAATAACCGTTTCCGCCACATACGCCGAGATAGGGGTCTTTTTCCCCCCCACAGCGGCGCAGTACCAGCGGAACAGGCGGGGGTCCCGGTGGCGGCCCGCCTCGAAAACCGCCTCTATGCTTCCCGCGTTTTCCATAGAACCTGAAGTAAGCCGGTCTATAAGGGGGCTTAGTTCGGAATAGGGGATGTTTCCCGCAGGAAGAGGGGTTTGGGCCCAGGCCGGGGCCCCGCCTGTTTCAGGGGGAGGGGCGCCGGTTTCGGCGGTTCCCTGGGTATAGCGCAGGGAATAGAGGAGCATCCCCGCGTCCATAAGGGCCTCAGGGGAGTCTTTACTGTCAGCCGTAAGGAGCGCGTCCAGCCGTTCCGCAAGGGTTTTAAAGACCGGCGCCTTTTCCCCCAGTTTCTGGAGCGGGGGGATATATTTTTTTATCCGCGGGTCCCCGGCGGCAAGGGCGCTGCCTGCAACCGCCAGGCGGGTAATTTCGTCATGCACGTCGTTGAGAATGGGAAGGCCCATACATTCCTCCTAAAGAGCGGGGGCTTTGCCCCGTTTTAAAAATGCCGGAACGAGCCGGCGTATCATCGTATCAAACCGTTCCCGCCGTTGCAAGCGCCGGACAAGCGTTTCAAGCCGCGCCCGGGCCAAGCCGTCTTTTTTTATCCCTGTTCCGGTTCTAAGCGCCGCCTGTATAAAGGGGATTACCGGGCTTCCCGCTTTGGGAATGAGGCGCTTGAGCGCGTAGGTTCCGGCAGGGGCGGGCGGTTCTGCCAGGGCGGCGCGGCAGTACAGGGCAAAGAGCCGGGGGTCTTTATGGCCGCCTGCTGAGGCGGAAAGCGCTTTAAGCGGCCCAAGGGGGCCGCCGTCCGCGAGGGCTGAGGCGGCCTGAGTCAGAAGGGAATACGAAAGGCTGGTCACGGGAAGGGGGGTTTGGGCCCAGGCCGCATCCCCGCCTGTTTCAGGGGAAGGGGCGCCGGCCCCGGCGGTTCCCTGGGTATAGCGCAGGGAAGCGAGGAGCATCCCCGCGTCCATAAGGGCCTCAGGGGAATCTTTGGCGCTGGCGCCAAGAAGCGTTTCCAGCCGTTCCGCAAGGGTTTTAAAGACCGGCGCCTTTTCCCCCAGCCTCTTGAGCGGGGGGATATATTTTTTTATCCCCAGGTCCCCGGCGGCAAGGGCGCTGCCGGCAGCGGCCAGGCGGGTAATTTCGCCGTACACGTCGTTGAGAATGGGAAGGCCCATACATTCCTCCTCAAAAGCGGGGGGCTTTGCCCTGTTTTAAAAATGCCGGAGCGAGCCGGCGTATCATCGTATCAAACCGTTCCTGCCTTTGCAAGCGCCGGACAAGCCTTT
The DNA here is from genome assembly GCA_031280115.1 of Spirochaetaceae bacterium. Lineage (GTDB taxonomy): Bacteria > Spirochaetota > Spirochaetia > Treponematales > Breznakiellaceae > JAITHW01. The sequence goes on from JAITHF010000218.1 coordinate 4,664, forward strand.
CAAGCCGCGCCTCAGCGGAATTCGCCCCCTGCGGGGGATTCAGGTGCTTCTCGCGGTGAGCGGGTTTGCACGTTTAGTCACAACCCAGAAGCGGCGCCTCAGCGGACGTTGATGGCGCACGAGCGCTGCACACGTTGCCTTTAGGGGGTGGTTTGGAGGGTCTATGACCCTCCAAATTCTTCCCAAAGAGGCGCGGAAGCGCCGATAATTTATACGATACCAACAGGGCGCGATGGAAAAACCGGTTTTTCCGGTGTAAGCGGAAGGTTTGCGCGGTAGCGCGGAAGGTTTGCGCGGTAGCGCGGAAGGTTTGCGCGGTAGCGCGGAAGGTTTGCGCGTATACGCGGAAGGTTTGCGCGTGTACGCGGAAGGTTTGCGCGTACACGCGGAAGGTTTGCGCGTGTACGCGCAAAAGGTTTCCTGCCCCTGCATAAATCATTATCGTATAATGAATTACCGGCGCTGCGCGCCTCTTTTAAGAGATGTGGTGGGTCCTAGACCCTCCACACCACCCATAAAGGCTGCCTGCGCTGCGCCGCTCACGCCTGCGAAGCCCCCTGAGGCGTTACGCCATGCGAGCCCTGCACCGCCATACGATGTGCTGTTGAAACCCCCTATGTTTCATCCCGTAATCCCTGCAAAACTTTTTTTATTCTCTTTTTTTTCTTTTTTCTTTTTTCTTTTTTCTCTTTTCTCTTTTCTAATACATAAACCGGATAACTCCGGCGCCGGTAACAAGGGCTACCGGCACGGCCCAGAGTATATCGGTCTTCATGTCTTGATCAAACCGGCAGACCAGGGTGTTCCCCTCAGCCTGATCCCGGGACAGGCTCTTAATGAGAAACGCGAAGTTGTCCAGCCTGAGCGGGATTTTGACCCCTTTTTCGTCAAACGCCGCGGCCCGGTCCCCCTCTTCCGGCGCAAGGCGGGCGATCCTGAGAGGGAAAACCGGGTTCTTGTCCGCAAGGGGGCTGCGTATCTGGTTCTTGACCTCTTTAATAACCGCCGCGAAATCGCGCTTCCCCGCTTCCACCCCGTCCTTCAGGTCTTCGGCGGTGCAGTCCTGCGGTTCCCACCGCTCCCAGCGGACACGGGGGTTTTTGTCCCCGGGGTACACAAAGAGTTCCGGCGTACACAGGACCGGGAAGAAACTGTCCTCTTCCCTGACGTGCTTCAACGCTTTGAAGGGCCGGTGATTCTTCGTAAGATAAACCTCCCCGTTGGTAAGGGAGAGCCATATCCCCTCGTCAACGAACTCCTTTTTCGCGTTGTCTGTGATGACCGAAAAGCCCATCTGGAGGAGGCGGGCGTTTTCCACCACCCGCCCCAACTCCCGCAGTTCGGCGAGTTTCCACACGTAGCCCATCTGCTCTTCGATAGCGGACTGAAGCGCCGCATTAACAGGAGGCCCCGCGCCGGCAGGAGGCCCCGCATTAACCGCAGGCCCCGCATTAACCGCAGGCCCCGCCTGGGCCCCGCCCTTCTTGGCCGCTTCCGCTTCCGCTTCCGCTTCCAAGCCGGCGATTTTTTGTTCCGTATGGGCGCGGCTCTTTTTGAGGAGCGCATAGAGGTAGTTTGCCGCGCCAAGGGCCTCGGAGAAATCCTGCTTGAGCTGGGCCTCCGCGCCGGCAAGAAGGAGGCTGTTAAGGGCCGCCTGAATACCGTCAATATAATAGTTGCCCAGTTCCTTTGCCTGATCCAGGTACAGTTTCTGATTTTTCTTGTCAAGGCTGTGCAGGCCGGCAAGCATGATATTACGCAGTATTTTCCCGGCCAGGGCTATTCCCTCAAGCTGGGCGCGGTATTTCTTCACCGCCTGAGTACGGGAACGGGCTTTTGCGGCAGCGGTTTTCGCCGGAGGCGGCGCGTCCTCTGCCGCCTCTTTTTCCTCCTTTTTCTCCGCCTTTTGTTTGGCTTTTTCCCGCTTGGCCGCCAGATCCTCCGGCACCGGCTGGACCGTGAAGGGATTGCCCTGGGCCTTGCAGAACAGGAGCCCTGCCACGTGCTTGCAGGGTATCTGCCGGCTGGGGCAGGAACAGCGGGGCACCGGCTTCTCAGGGTCTGTGAAATCAACCGAGCATTGGTACGGCTTTGCGCCGCTGCCGGCGCATGAACCGAACAGCAGGGTCTCATCCTCGGTTATAGACAGGGCGCTGAATTTGCCTTTCTTCGCCAGAGCCTTCCCGTTGGAGAGGGCGGAAGCGTTTCCGGTAAATTGAATGATAAAATCTTCGGTAATATTCATGGTTTTATGATACACGAAAGGGCGCCTGCGGGACAAGGGCGGTTTTTTCCCCTCTTTTCTCTCTAGGGCTTGCAGGGGCGGCGGCTTTCCCGCATACTAACGGCGTATGCCAGAGAAAACACTGCCTATGCCGGAAACAACAGAACCAGCAGAACCAATTTTTTCTATTTTTTCTATAGCGCCCTCCGGTGCGGATGATCCGGTTTCGGTTGATTCCGTGCCGGACAAGGCGCCGGAGGGCGGGGAGCCAGCCTTTTATTTCACGATTGAGCGGGAACAGGCCGGATCCTATCTCCGGTTCCGCGCCGGAGCGGAGGGGGGAGGGTTTCCCGACTTCAGGCGGTATTCCGGGGCCCTGCGGGAGGCTTTGCGGCTGTTCGCGGCGCGTAAGGCACAGGACAGCCGGGCCGTCCGCTTCCACGGGGCGCGCCCGCAGGAAGACTGCATTGTTAATCCTGAGGATCTTCTTATCCGGCGGGCCCTTGACGCGGGTATCCTGCGGGACATCCGGGGGAAGGCCCTGTCTTACGCAGGGGGCGGCCTCCATTGCGCGGTTCTTGCCCAAGACCTTTCTTTAACCGGCGGGTACGGCGGGTATGTGGAGATTTCCCTCATCCTGCGGGACGAAGCGGGCGCTGCTGCTGCCAAGGGCGGGTACCCTGAATACAGCCGCGCCGGAACTGCCGGGGGTGAGGGCGCCGGCGGCGGGCTTCCCACGTTTTATACCGTGTCCCGGGGGCTTGCGGTTACGGGGGATCTGGTCTACGCGGTGCCTGACCTGGGCCCCCGGTGGCCGGAGACTGACCGGATAAACGCGAAAGCCCCTCAAAAAGACGCGGCGCTGTTTCTCTCCCGCATCTTTTCGGCGTTCACGAACCTGCGCCTTGCGTACCCCAGGGGGACGGTCAAAGCAGGGGGGCCGTTCAAGGCGGTGCCGGGGCTCTTTTTTATAAAGCGGGACAGCCAGGGCTGCCTCCATGTACGCCCCCTTTATTTCCTGCGGGGCTTCCCGCCGCTCTTTCTTGAGGACGAAAAGATTATAACCGCCGTATCCCTTGACCATGCGCGTCAAACCGCGGTCATTGGGGAGGTGGTGTTCCCTGATTCCCCGCAGGACCTCTTCCGGGAGGCGCTCCAGCGGGGCGGCGGCGGGGACAGGGCGAAGCCGCTGTTCTATGAGGAGCAGGGGCGCTTTATCATCCCCCCCCAGCTGGCGAAGCTCTTTTTCGCCGCGCATATTGCCGAGCTTTCCCGGTCCTTCGCGCTTATCCACACCAAGGCCCTTGCAGGCTCGCGCCTCTGTTTTCCCAAGCCCCGGCTCCGCCTCTCATTGGGGCGGGGGATTGACTATTTTTCAGGGGGCGCGGCAGAGGCGGAAGCGGCGGCGGCGGTAGAGGTTGAGGGGGAGCGCTTTCCTGCGGGGGCGTTTCTCGAAGAATACCGGAAAAGCGGGTGGGTTACGCTCTGTGACGGCAGGAAGGCCGTCCCTGACCCGGAGGTTATGGCTAAACTGGCCCATTTTGAGCGCTTTATCACCGGAGAAACCATGATGCTTTCGTATTATGCGGTTCCCGCGCTTTTAAGTGACGGGGATGTTATTCTTGAAGGGGAAGGCTGGGCGCGGCAGGGGCCTTTTGGGCGGTTTTTTGACTTTCTCTCAGGGTATAACCGCATCCCCCAGCGGGAGCGGGAGTTTTCCCTTGGGCGCGGGAGCCTGCGGCCCTATCAGGAATACGGGGCGCGCTGGCTTGATTATTTGCTGGAATACCGGATGGGCGGGTGCCTTGCCGACGAGATGGGGCTGGGGAAGACCGTGCAGGTTATCGCCCTCTTCCGCTCTCTGCACAGGGCGGGGGCGCAGGGGAAATGCCTTGTTATCTGCCCTAAGACGCTGGTGTTCAACTGGCTGGCGGAGCTTGACAAGTTCGCGCCGGAACTGCCTAAAACGGTCTATTACGGCGCTGGCCGGGACCTTTCGCGCCTTGCAGGGCCGCCTCCGCGCCTCCCGCCGCAGCCGGAGGCTGTTTCAACGGCGCATGGCGATTCGATAACGCATCCGCACGACGCAGGAAGCCTTAGCAGGGGGTTTGGGGGAACTGGTTCCCCCAAATCTCTTACAAGCGCCAGCGAAGGGCAGCGCTCATGCCTGCACAACCCACATCCCCACGACGCGGGGGAGCCCCCGCATGACGCGGGGGAGCCCCCGCACGACGCGGGGGAGCCCCCGCACGACGCGGGGATGTCTCCGCATGACGCGGGGGATTCTCTGTACGGCGCGGAGGATGCTGCGGGAGGCTTCGAGGTGGTTATCAGCACTTACGGGACTATCCGGCGGGACGCGGCGCTGCTCAAAGACCTTGCGTTCCTTTCGGTTATCCTTGACGAGTCCCAGAACATCAAGAACCTCAGCTCCCAGACCGCGGGGGCGGTGTTTTCCCTCTCGTCCCTGCACCGCGCGGCCATGAGCGGCACCCCCATAGAAAACAACCTTATGGAGCTTTACAGCCTGTTCCGGTTTCTGAACCCGCACTTTTTCGGGTCGGAGGCTGATTTTACCCGCCAGTACCTCTCCCCTATTCAGGAAAAGAACGACGCCGCGGCCTTGAAGGACCTGCGCTCCCGCATATACCCGTTCATGCTCCGCAGGCGTAAAGACGAGGTGCTTGCGGAGCTTCCGCCCAAGACCGAAGAGACGGTGCGTATCGAACTTGACGAGGCCCACCGCGCCTGCTACCACCAGCGGCGGCAGGAATACAAAGACCGCATACGCGGCATTATTACCGGCGGCAGGTACGCGCGGGAGGGGTTTACTATCCTTGCGGCCTTAAGCGGCCTGCGGCGCCTTGCCAGCGTCCCTGAAAAAGATGGGGGGGAGGAGCCGTCGGCAAAGCGCCAGTATCTACGGGAGCGGGCGGCGGAGCTTGCCGCAGGAGGGAGGAAATGCCTTATTTTTACCAATTTTCTCTCAGCAGCGGACCTCATACGCGGCGATTTGGAGGCATTAGGGGTTCCTGCGCTTGTTATGACCGGCGCCACCGGGAACCGGGCGTCTCTGGTACGCCGTTTTCAAGAGGACCCGGCTATCAAAGCTTTTGTTATCACCCTCAAAACCGGCGGCTGCGGGCTTAACCTGACTGCCGCGGATTACGTGTTTATCTTCGACCCCTGGTGGAATACGGCGGCGGAACAGCAGGCCCTTGGCCGGGCCCACCGGATAGGGCAGGTTAATCCGGTATTCTGCTACCGGCTTATTGCCAAGGACACGATCGAGGAGCGGATAGAGGAACTGCAAAAGCGCAAGAGCGGCCTCTCTTCCGCCCTTATTCTGAGCGATCAGGCGCTGCTTAAAGCCCTCACGCCGGATGATACGCTGTTCCTGCTGGGAAGCGCCGGAGGCGGTGCCTATGGAACCTGATACTGTTATTATACGGCCCGGGGTAAACCGCCTGAAACAGGGGCCTGCGCTCCCCAAACCGGAACTTACCTCCTGCATCGCCGCCTGCGCCGCCGCCTATCTTCAAGGCGCCTACCGGTCCCTTTTAGGGGGCGCCCCTGCGCCGCAGGGCCTTGCGGACCTGATACGCGCCTTTGCGTCGGCGCTGGACTTCCCCTCGGCTGACAGGTTCGGCGCATGGTTTTACCGGCTTCCCCGGCTTTCCCAACAACTCCTCTTTAAGACGGCTTTCACTGATTTCACGCCGGCATCGCAGCTTGAGCGCTGGGCCGGGCGCCCCCTTATTATCCGGGAAGCGCCGGATGCGCCGCCGCTCAAAGGGCGCCTCGACCCGGGGCTGGGCATTGATTTCCTGCTGCTTTCGCCGTGCTGCGGCTGCCTTGTTATCTCCCTTCCTGAGTACCTGCGGCGCATTGCTTCGTTCTATCTTGAGCCGCCGCCGGCCTCCCGCCTTTCTGCGTGCCTCATGGACGAAGCGCCGCCCCCTGCCGGCGCAGGCGCCCTATGGAACAGGAGCGGCCAGGCTGAGGAGTGCTTCCGCCTGCTCTGTAAGGCGCTAAGAGCCAGAAAAGAGGCGCAGAACAAGGAAACTTTTCTGCGGGCAAGGCCTTTTACCAAGCAGGAGCGCGGCGGGCTGCGGGCCGCTTCGGGCATGGCGCCGTTCAACCGTGAGGGCGAGCCGGACAGCGTTGAACTTGCGGCGCGTTTTATTCTGGGGATGTATAATTACCAGATACCCCCGTCCGCCGCAAGAGAAGCGGAGCTGAAACAGCGGGTGAAGGACTTTTTCAGCAGCCATTCCCGCAGCGCCTCCTCCCAGCCTGCTGACCGGCGCTTTCTTGAGTACAGCCTCTGCATGGGGTATCTGGGCAAGATCCCCTATCTAAGCGGGGACGGGCTCGCGCCCGCTTCCCGCGAGGGGTTCCGCCGTATCATCCGGTATATGGCGGAGGGCGGACAATGGTTCTGCGCGGAGAAACTGCTTGAACATATAACAGTTACCGGCGGGGATTTTTCTTTCTGCGGCCCGTCTTATGAACAGGGCTTCCGGGTTAAGGGGGAATGCCTTGAAATACAGGGCGGCTTTTACCTGCCGGAGCGCGGGGGCGTGTTCCGACCGGAGGGCATGATGCGGCGTTATCTCATATTCCGCCCTCTGTTCAAAGCCTACTGCTACCTTTTCGCGGCCCTGGGGGTGCTTGAGATTATCCAGAAGCCGCCTGAGCTCTTTCGGGTCTGCCGGGGGAAACGGCTCCCGCTTTCGCCCTTTGAGGGGGTGTCCGGCCTGCGGGTTACCGAGTTCGGCAGGTGGTGCCTTGATATGATTCCCGCGCCGCCCCGGGCGGCGAAGGGCTGCGGCGCGTTTGCTGACCGGGAGCTGCTGCTGGTCGTGATTGAAGGGGACGAGCCGGAATGCCGCCTCTATCTTGACGCGGTGGGGACGCGCTTGGGGGAAGGGCGCTGGCGGATAAGCCCGGGGTCTTTCATTGCAGGATGTACCGGCAAAGAGGAGATACAGGACCGTATCCGGCGCTTCAAGACCCTTATCGAGCCGAATCCGGCGCCCCATTGGAGGGAGCTTTTTACCAAGGCCCTTGACCGCGCCGGCCTTTTCAGGTTCCGCCGCTCCGATATGATCCTCTATGATCTGCCTGCCGACCCGGCGCTTGTGGAGGAACTTATGGAAGACAGGGAGGTGCGGGCCCTTATCCGCCTTGTTGAAGACGGGATGATCGCCCTTGCGGCCAAGGACGAAGGCCGGTTTTTCGCGCTTTTACAGGAACACGGCGTATCCCCCCCTCAGCAGCCGGCGGGACGGTAAACGGCGTTCAGCCCAGACGCAAGGCCGGCTGTCAGCGCCCGCTGAGGGAGATAATCATAAGCTCCCCTGTGCTGCGGCCAAAGACCTCTTCTTCATACATACATTCTGCCTGCGCCGGAGGCGTGGGGTACACCCCGGGCATCACCGCCCGGAAACGGAACGACGCCTCCTGTTTGCCGGCAGGAAAAAAATCCCAGTGGAACCGTATCTCGTCGTCCATAATAAAGCGCAGCGGCAGGTTCCATTGCCATTGCCGGCCTTCTTCATCCCCGCCCCGGCCCTCATCATCCGCCAAAGGCGGCGCGGCGCTGGTGACGAACGAGGCGTCAACGATTTCCGCCCCTGACGGGACCGGCGCCCGTAACGCCACAAAGGTCCGGTCCCGGGAACTTGAAAGCACCACCCGCCGGGTGTAGGTCTTTCCCGCAAGGAGCATCCCGTCCGATACCCGCTCCCCTTGGGAGTCAAAGGTTTCCACATAGACCCCAAGCCCCTCGTCCCGGGCGGAGGCAAGCTCCGAGGGAAGGCCGTACCGGAGGCTGGCGGTATAATAGAGGGGGCCTTCCCCTTCCCGCTCAATACGTAGCGGGATGAGCGAATCCTTGGGGGCGCTTTGCAGCGGGTCCTGGGAGAAGAGAAAGGTTTTTCCCTCAGCGGCGCCGCCGTAGCCGCTCAAGCGCCGCTCCAGCAGCGGCGCCCCTCCCAAAGAGGCCCTGGCGGTAACGTCCCGCGCCCCCTGCTGTTCAGCGTCGGCTATCTGCCCGAAAGCCAGCACCGCCCAGAACGAAGAGGCGGTGTTGCCCCATATTCCCCGGCGCTGGCGGGCAATAAGCGCCGTTATAAGCCGGCTTGTCATATCATTTTCCGGCTCAAGCGCGTGGAACAGCATGAGCGAGAGGGCGTAGCGGTCTGCCTCGTAGCCCCAGAACGCGCCTTGCCGGCCAAAGGCATCGGTAAGGTCAAGGGCGCGCGCGCCCGGGCGGGCGAACCGCCGTATTTGGGACGCGGCCTTCTCAGCGAGGGAACGCTGGCCGGCCTCAAGCGCCGCAAGGCCCCCGAAACTCAGCGCCGGGATGCTCAAGGTTTCCGGCTTCTCAAGAAACGCCGTAATTTCACCGCCCCCCAAGGCCGGCGGGTACAGGGACCGGACCCAGAGGGAATACCCGTGAAGAAAGGCGTCTTTTTTTATTTGATCCATGTTGGATTCGAGGTAGCCTAAAATCTCGGCGGTATTAAGCGCCGCCGGGACCGCGTACCCCTTCTTGCGGGCGAGGCGGGCGATATGCGCCATCCGCAGGCTTACCAGCGCGCTGCCGTACTGACCGCCGGGCCAATAGGGATACGAGCCGTCATAGAGTTTGTAACTGCTCAGGCGCTTGAGTTCCTCCTCAATAACCTTCTTCGTATCCTGTACCGGCGTGTCAAGGTCAAATGCCGCAAGGTGGCCGCCGAAAGCAAGGAGCGGGAGGAGCGCGGCAGTGCGCTGTTCAAGGCACCCGTAAGGGTAACTCAAAAGGTAGCCTAACGCCTCTTTAAGCTGGGCCAGGCGGGAGGCGGAAAGGGTCAGGCTCAAACTGCCCGTACCCTCCGGCACAAACGACGGGATCACAAGCCCCTCTTCTGTTATTGCAAGGGGATTTCCCAGTCCGCCCAGACTGCCTATGGTGGAGACCGTCTCGTATACGACTGGCCGGTCAACCTCAACGGTTTTGATGATACGCTCGTTTACTTTCGGGGAACGGAGGGTAAAAACAAGGCGGGATTCCCCTGCGCCCAGCGCCGCCACCCTGAAGCGCACCTCCGCGGTTTCCCCCGGAGGAATACGCGCGCTCTGGCTGTCCGCGCCGTCCACTGCAAGCACCGTATCCCACCGGCTTTTCCCGTCCTCCGCCGCAAGGGAAACCTGGGCTTCCACGGTTTGATGTTCCAGATTGGTAAGCATAAGCGAGACCGTGCCGGTATCCCGCCAGCGGAGTTTCCGCGGGGCAGCAACCGCAGCGACCAGGGGGGCGCTCACTTTGAGGTCCTGCTCCTTGATGCCGAACGCATCCGCCCCGACAGCCACCGCGGTACACCGGTAGGTGGTAAGCGAGTCAGGAAGGGGGAAGCTGACTGTTACGGTTCCGTCGCTTCCGGTTAGGAGATACGGCTCGAATACCGCGGTGGGGCGGAAATCTTTGCGTTCCTCCAGTTTGGATGAGTCTTGCGATCCCTCGTCGCCGCCGCCGCCCTGCAAATCAGCAAGCGCGTACGTTACCGGGTCCACCAGCAGGGACCGGCTGTCCCCGCCCCGGACCCCCAAAGGAAAATGCTCCGGGTTATAAAAATACGCAAGCGGGTCAGGCACATGGTAATTGATGAGGTCAAGGACCCCCCGGTCAACCGCCATAAAACTCACCTCCGCGCCGGGCACGGGATTCCCGTTTTGGGTAACTTTGAGCGTTGCCAAAGGCCGCCCGCCCGGGGCGTACACCCCCTTATCGGTTTCAATCGTTACGGCGTAGTGCCGGCTCTGGTTATCCACATACAGCGGCGCAATGCCGAAAAGCCCCTTGGGTTTATCCAGATCAGGGGTGTAATAGGTATTTCCAGGGGGGCCGGAACGGGTGGTATAACTGGTAAGCGCCGCGTAGATAATAGGCACGAAAGACTCTTCGATGGGGATGTCAATGGTTCTGGCCGACCCGTCAAGCTCGATAACCCGTTCCGACACAATCCCCTCCCGCTCAAGGGTAAGGAGGTATTTCCCCTTGGGAAGGGGGGAGCGCGCCAAAAGCCGCGCGGTTTCCCCCGGGGCGTAGCGGCTCTTGTCCGGCGTAAGGGCGATGCTGTCCACATCGTCGCTGCCCCAGAGCACCCAGCCCCCGCCGGTAACATAAAAGGGGATGCAGGTTACGGCAAGGCGGTTTTTCTGGTCCCGGGCGCTGATACGCGCCTCCCACTGGCCGCTCTCCTGGGGGGTAAAATGCACCGCGCCGATCCCCCCTTTGGCGCCGGCCTTCACCGCCCTTTCCTCCGCCAGTTCTTCAACCTTCTGCCAGATGAGGTTAAGGCGCCCGCCCACGCCGGCCTGCCGCGCCTGTTTCCAGGTATGCCGGATAAACTGTATTGAAACGCCTGCCTCCTGCTTCGGCGTAAAGACGCCCCCTTCAGGGGTAACAAGCGCCCAGCTTAGGGTCCCGCTTTCGCGCTGTTTCAGGAAATACGCTGAGTCTTCTGCGGCTTTGGCGGCGTCTTCGGCTTTAAGGGCCCCCTGGTCAAGCCGCGCGGCAATATAAAACGAGGCGGGATGGGCGATAACCGCGGCGGCGGCGGCAACTTCCTGCCGCGCCGCGTCCTGCGCCGAGGCTTCAAGCCGGTACCGGTAGGGCGCCCCTTGAACGCCGTCCCCGCCGGTTTCTTGGGCGATAACCGCATCCCCGCCGGGGCCTAAGGTTCCCTCGCCCCGGGCCACATAGGAGCGCCCGTCCGGCGCCCCGGGGCCGAACCGCCATTTCTCCCAGTCCCCGCCAAGGCTGAAAAACGCGGGCTCCCTGGTCCAGTACCACGAATAAGACCCGCCTGAAAGGGCGCCTCCTGCAAGATAGGACGCCTTAAACACTGCGGACGCCTTGTCCCCGCTATACACCGTTACATCCGGCACTTTGAGGGACGCTTCAAACCGGAGGCGCTCGAAGTTCGCCACCGTAAACGGTACGGACTCGATGATTTCCCCTTTTTTTCTCGCGTAGTAGATGCGGTACTGCCCTGGGTCAAGGGACGGGGGCAGGGCGAAAGAGCCGTAACAGCCGCCGGTTTCGGTGGCCGTGCCGGAAAGCGCCGCTATGGCCTCCGCCGTAAACTCGCCTTGCGCCTCTATCGTGTAAGGCCCTGTATAGGGCTTGTAGGCCCCCTTTTTCAGATTGCGGTCAATGCCCCGAAACGTAACGGTTTCTCCGGGGCGGTACAGCCCCCTGTCGGTAAACAGAAAGACCACGGGCCGCTCTTTCTCGGCTGCGAAAGGGCTTACGGTATTTTCAATCCGGAACCGCCAGATATTATGGCTTGAGTTCGGGATGAACTCCGCCTCATCCCCGCCTGCGGCGGCGCCTCCCCCTTCCCGCACCCGTATCCTGAACCCTTTGGCCTCGTCGGAGTAGACCGCAGGCGGGGTAAACAGGGACGCGAACTCCCCCTCCTCAAACGGGAACGCCGCAAGCCCGTTTCCGTCGGTTGCGCCGGACCTGACGGTGCGCAGCGGGCTAAGATGCCATGAATCAAGCCCGGAGGTGGCCCCCTCTAAGAGCTCCACCTGGGCCTGCGGCACCGCCTCCCCTGTGGAAAGGCGCGTTACCCAGACCAGCGCCTTGTTCGAGGCGTAGCGGGTGGTAATCCCCAGGTCCGTAACCTGGAGGGTAAGCCATTCGTCACGGGTTATGACCGCTTTATTCCAAGAAGAGGCTGTTTTATACTGCCAGCGGAGCGCCACCGTCCCCTTGCCTCCAGGTCCGAGAAAGGGGGCAAGGTCTTCCATAAAGAACCGCTTTTTGTTTTTGGGCATAGCCGCAGTATCAAGAATACTGAGGGATTGCTCTGACCCCTTCATATAGGGGCTCGGCACCGGCGCGATGCCCCGGCTGAGGGCAAGGGGGTTCCGCGCCTCCCAGGGGTAGCGGGCTGGAAAAGAGGCTTCCAGCATTTTCGCCTGGGAGTCTTGGATATGCACGTAAGCGTTGGCGCTTCCCACGGACACGGGAACAGCAGCGTCTTTCCCCAGGGCCCTCCCCATAGAGTCCTTCAGCCCCGCCTTAATCAGCACCTGATAGTCCCGCTCGTATTCAAGGGGGAGCTCGTTAAGCACCACAGTCTCTCCGTAGACCTTCACATTGTGTGCGTTAAGGGGGCCCAGGCCGCTCACGGCAAAATACTGTTCGGCGTTCTTTTTTTCCACCTCGTAACTAAACGTTAGGATAACCGGAATAGAGTCCCCCTCAAGGGTGCGGGGGCTTGCGTAGGAGCGGGTCTGGGCGCGGTAGAGCTGGAAAGGGATGAGCGTGTGAAAGGAGTAGGTTATGTCCTCAGCCGTTCCCGACGCGCCTCTCCGGGGGGCCGCGCCTTTGAGGAGCCGCACCTTCATGGCCGTATCAAGGGGCGGCGCTTTTTTGAGCGTAATCCGCACCGCTTGTTCGGCATCCGCGTTCCGGCTGCCGTTTTCCCTGTTTTCTGGCCGTGAAAGGGTGAACTCCATGCCGCCTTCTTCCCCTTCGGGCCCCACTTTGATAAAGGGGGCGATGCTCGCAAGGTCAACCGGATGGGAAAAGAGGGCGTTGATAATCCGCCCGTCTTCGGGATGCACGTTCTGGGTACCCGTCCAAGCGTTTTCTATCTCCGCCCCAAGGTACCAGCGGCGGACGCTGAGGGGTTCGGTGGTGAAGGTGAAAGACGCCGGGCCTTCAAGGCTCTTGCCGCCCAGGGATTTGATTTTGTTTGAGAGGGTTACCGTATAGGTTTGCTGGGGAAGCAAGGGGGCGTCCGGCTCAAACGAGAGGAGTTTCGCGCCGTACCACCGGTACACGCCGGTAAGCGCCGGCTCGATAGCGAACAGGCCGGCGTCTTCTTTCATCGGCTTCCCCAGTTGGGCGAGGGGTACGGCGCTCTGGGAGAAGACCGCATAGAGCGAGGGGTTTTTCACCTCCGCCGGGAGTTCCCCCTGGGGGCCGCAGCCGGTCATGGTGAAGGGGCCGCCGCTTTCGGCAACGCCTGCCCCTGAGGGGTTGTTCAGGCTTTCCGCGGCCTCTTCCATAACGGTATAATAACGTATCCGGTAATCCGCAAGGCCCGCATTGACGGCCCCTTTGGACACGGCGGCGCTGGAGAATGACTGCCGGGTTTGCTGAGGGGCGCCCTGCTTTCCCCCGCATCCGGCTGACATCAAAAGGGCGGCGCCGCAAAACATAAAAACCGCTTTTTTTATCGATTCCATAAAGATAAGCATACCGGCCTGGGGGTTTAAAGTAAACCCGCCGTCCTTTGGGGGCGGCTTATTTTGCTAGCAAAGAACTTTATTTTGCTGGCAAAAAAACTTATTTTGCTGGCAAAAAAACGTATGCCGCCGGCAAAACAAGTTTTCCGGTTCACCAAAAAAGCTGTCCTGTCCCCCATAAATTCATTGTTTCAGAACGGATTACCCCCTGCGGGGGTTTTAAACGGCTTCCTGCC
>JAITHF010000227.1 GCA_031280115.1 Spirochaetaceae bacterium
CGTATTCTTTTGCGAACTTCCCGTAAGGGAACAGCCTCCGGCTGCCGGCGCTTCATGGTTCGCGTATTCTTTTGCGAACTTCCCGTAAGGGAACAGCCTTCGGCTGCCCCCAAACCCCCGCTAAAGGCTTCCTGCGCTGCGCTCGTGCGCCATCGAAGCGCGATGAGGCGCCGCTTCGGGGTTGTGACTAAACCCGCAAACCCTTCCGCCGAAGGAAGCACGTGAAACCCCCGCAGGGGGCGCAGGGTGCTGCTTGCTATGCTCGAAAATTACAGGTATAATCCGCGCAGCTTTTAAGCAGCTCTTAAAAAGGAACCAACCGGATGAACAGACAAGACGAGATCGTACTCGGATTTATTAAAGAACTCTGCGCGGATATACACGCCCAATACACGATCGACCCCAAAGAATTTGAAAATTATAATATCAAGCGCGGCCTGCGTAACTCTGACGGCACCGGCGTCTTTGCCGGCGTTACCAGTATCGGCAGCGTGCAGGGCTATCAGGTGGTGGACGGGGAGCCGGCCCCTATCGAAGGAAAACTCTATTACCGGGGCATTGATATGCGGGACATCATCAAAGCCCACGGGAACAGCGGCACCTTCGGCTATGAAGAGGTGGCGTACCTCCTCATCTTCGGGAAACTGCCCGCCAAAGAACAGCTTGTGAACTATAACAGCATGCTCTCGGCGGCGCGCAAACTGCCCGAAGGCTTTACTGAAGACACCATCCTCAAGGCCCCGGGCATTGACATTATGAACAAGCTCTCCCGTTGTATCCTGACGCTGTATACGTTTGATGCGGTTGCTGACGACACGTCCATAGAAAACGTGGTGCGCCAGTCCATCGAGCTTATCGGGCGGGTGCCGGTTATCATCGCCAACTGCTACGCCGCAAAGCGCCACTATTTTGACAGGGACTCCCTCCTTATTCATGTTCCGCAGGAAGACCTTTCTATGGCGGAAAACTTTCTTCACATATTACGCAGGAACAACCAGTACACCCAAGATGAGGCCCGCCTGCTGGATCTGATGCTTATCCTCCATGCTGAACACGGCGGGGGCAACAACTCTGCGTTTGCCTGCCGGGTGCTTTCGTCCACCGGAACCGATACCTACGCCGCCCTTGCTGCGGCGGTGGGTTCCCTCAAGGGGCCGCTCCACGGCGGGGCTAATGTGAAAGTGATGGAGATGTTTGAAGACATCCGCCGAAACGTCCGCGACCCCAAGGACAAGGACGAAATCTACCAGTATCTGTGCAGGATCCTCGACAAAAAGGCAAACGACCGTTCCGGCAAGATTTACGGGCTGGGGCACGCGGTCTATACCTGTTCGGACCCGCGGGCAGTGCTTTTGAAGCGCTATGTCCGGCAGATGGCGCAGGATTCCAAGGTAAGCGCAGAGTTTATTGAGGCGTTTGCTTTTATGGAGGCCGTTGAGGAGCAGGGGCTGCGGGCGCTGGGCGGGCGGCTTGGGGCGCGGAAGATCATGTGCGCCAATGTGGATATGTATTCAGGGCTGGTGTATCAGACCTTGGGCATACCGGAGGAGCTGTACACGCCGCTTTTTGCGGCAGCCCGGATGGCCGGCTGGTGCGCCCACCGGCTTGAAGAGCTTGTTTCAGGGGACCGGATTATCCGGCCCGCGTACCGCGCGGTAACTCAGAAAGAGGCGTATATCCCGCTTGCCTCCCGCTCCCTGCGGCAGCCGTAGGCTGCCCCCGAAGGGGGATTCAGCGGACGTCGCAGGCGGAAGGGCGCGGGGCGGGAAGCATTAGCGGGGGGTTTGGGGGCAGCCGAAGGCTGTTTCAACAGCCGTCGTTTGCACTATGATTCGCAAAACAGGAAGCGCCGGCAGCCTCCGGCTGTTTCAGCAGTCGTAGTTTGCACTATGATTCGCAAACCATGAAGCGCCGGTAAAAAAAGCCCCCAAATTCTCTTAAAGAGGCGCTAAGCGCCGATAATTCGGTATAAAACAATGATTTATCTGGGGACAGGATAGTTTATTTTGGCACTAAAATAAAGCCGTTGCCGGTACGCAGGCGCGGCGCAGGAAACATATGAAGCCCCCTGCGGGGGGCCTTTCCTGTGGGCGCTTCTTCTCTGAGGGGCTTTCCTGGGGGGCTTGCGGGGGGTTAGGTGTATTTTTGCCGGATTTCTTCAACTGTTTGCAGCAAGCCGTCGTTGTGTATCCACCCGACATACCCGCCGTATATACATTCGCCCCGTTTATTAGACAAGAATACGTGTTCAAATCCAAAAGGGTTTTTATAGCGCGATACAACCGTGCCGTCCCGCAGTTTAAAAAGAATGTTTGAGGCTTTGAGGTCCCTTGAACTCGCTATGGTTATCCCCGGAACCTGCTCTAATTCACTGATAGCCTCTGCGGCTTCGTTTCCAACGTTGTTTGCCCGCGGGGCGTCGGCCATCCTCTGCATCATTTGATCGGTCATTGCACCCATTACGCATACTTCCTTATTAAAGATTAAAGATTGATAAAAGTATCATCCTCTAGGGGAGTCGAACCCCTGTTGCCGGGATGAAAACCCGGTGTCCTGACCACTAGACGAAGAGGACTAGGATTGCTACGGTTAAATATAGCAAATCCGGCTTTTAATGTCAATATCGAAATCCCTCCGGCCTGTTTTTATACACCCCTTTTAGAAGAAAAATCTTTGTTTGGTGATTGCGCCAATCCCGCTGTATGTATACACTATGGGTATATGACCAGGGGTATTTTACTTGCGGGAAATGAGTCCGCCTTGTCCGCCGCGGCTGCCGCGGAGGCAGCAAATCGCTTTGAACTGTGCGCTGCCGCGTTTATTCCCAATCGCTTTTCCAATCCGGCAGGGGAGAAACCGTTTCCCGCGCCTGAGCCGCTTATCCCGCTTTCATGGAACCCGGGAAGCCCTGTTTCCGCCCGGACGCTGATACTGGCCGCGGAAAACCGGCTTCAGCACATCCATGAAGCGGTGCTCCTCTGCGCGCCCCCGGCAATCCGCAAGGCCCCTGAGGACCTGACCTCCTCTGACATAGAAATCATGGCCAACGACCACATAAAGGGCTGGTTTTTTCTGGTAAAGGAGCTTTCCGCTGTTTTCCGTTTACAGCAGAAAGGGACTCTGGCGCTGGCGCTTTCGGAGCATGACGGGATCGGCGGCAAAGAGAACAAAGAGCATAAAGAGCATAAAGAAAAAACAGAGAAACCAGAGGGCAAAGAGGACCTGCCGGATATTCTGGGCCAGGCCGCTGCCGCGTCGTTCCGGGCCTTTGCCCAAAGCGTCCTTGCGGTCTCGCACAAGGAACCTTTTTCTATTATGGGATTTTCCGCCCCCGCCGGCGCCGACAACAGCGCGTTCGCGTCTTTCATCTTTAAGACCCTTGAAGAAGACCCCAAGAAAAACAGCGGGAAATGGCATAAATTCGGCAGGATGGGGCTTTTTAAGCGCTGACCCCGGCGGGGGAGGAGGGGGCGCCCTAGAAAACCGGAAACTGGAAGAAGTAGGTTTGGAGGGCGCCGCTGGCAAGCTCAAGGCAGGTTTCCGCGGCGCGTCCGAAAAAAGATTCAAACCCGGGATGGTCGGTTAT
>JAITHF010000286.1 GCA_031280115.1 Spirochaetaceae bacterium
CACACTTTCCGCAGGACTCTTTCTGGGTGAAGTTCATAAAGAACCGGGCGATTTCGATCATACAGTTGGTTTCGTCCATGACCACAAGGCCGCCGGAACCGATAATCGCGCCGGCTTTGGGAACCGAATCGAAATCAAGCGGCATATCCAGGTCCGCTTCGGTAAGACATCCGCCTGAAGGCCCGCCGATCTGCACGGCCTTGAACTTCTTGCCGTTTAAGATGCCGCCGCCAATATCATAGATGATTTCCCGCAGTTTCGTTCCCATCGGCACTTCGATAAGACCGGTATTGACGATCTTGCCGGTGAGGGCGAACGTCTTGGTTCCCGGGCTGGTGGCCGGTCCCACGCCTTTATACCACGCGGCGCCTTTATTGATAATAAGCGGCACGTTTGCATACGTTTCTACGTTGTTAAGAACCGTGGGCTTTTCGTAGAGGCCCCGCTGGGTTGAGCGGTACCGTTTCACGCGAGGCATACCTCGGCGTCCTTCGATTGACCCCATGAGGGCGGATCCTTCACCGCAGACAAAGGCGCCGGCGCCGCGGTAAATCGTCAGCTTGAAACTGAAATCCGTGCCCAGAATATTATCCCCCAAAAGCCCAAACTCCTCAGCCTGTTTAATAGCCAGCCGGAGCCGTCCAACCGCTCTGGGATACTCGGCGCGCACGTAGATATAGCCGTGGCTGGCGCCGATGGCTTTTGCGGCGATGAGCATACCCTCGATCATCTGGTGGGGAACCCCTTCCATTACGGATTGATCCATGAACGCGCCTGGGTCCCCCTCGTCGCCGTTACAAACCACGTATTTCGGGAGCGCCTGTTCCCGCAAGGTGTCGGTCCACTTGTCTCCAGCCGGGAAGCCTGCGCCGCCGCGTCCGCGGAGGTTAGATTCTTTAACTTCTTTACACACCGCTTCGGGGGACATATCAAAAAGGACTTTCTCAAACGCGCTGAATCCGCCTACCGCAAGGTATTCTTTAATCGATTCTGCGTCAATTTCGCCGCACTGCTCAAGCACGATGCGGGTCTGCTTTTTATAGAAGGGAATCTCCGCTTTTTTGAGAACCGCTTTGCCGTCAGCGCCTTTGAACGCGAGGCGTTCAACCGGCTGGCCGTTTTTGATGGTCTTTTCAACGATTTCCTCGGCGTCTTCAGGTTTGACTTTGGTATACAGCCAGCCTTCCGGCTCCACGAGGACAAGTACGCTCTGGTTACAAAAACCGGGGCAGCCGCCTTTTTTAAGGCCCGCAGGATGGCCGGGTTCTTCTTTTAATTCAAGGGAACAGGCCGTATTCTTGGCTTTAATGATTTCCGCCAGCTTGTCATAGACCGCGAGGGAACCGGACGCGATACACCCGTTGCCGGCACAGACCAAAATCTTGCGTTTTTCGGCGTCCAAAGCCTTCTTGTATGTTTCTCTTGCCTTTTTTAAGGCATCTCTATTCGTTAATTTCGACATATTTCACCCCCTATATCCGCGTTCTGAGTTCTTCAATGATTGTTGAGACCTGATCGGGCGTTACATTGGCGTGAACCTTGTCGGGAGCGCCGCTGGTGCTTATCATAAGAGCCGGCGCGAGACTGCACGCCCCCAGACACGCCACGGTCTGCACTGTAAAGCCCAAATCATCGGTGGTAATTTTCTTTTCAGAAAGGCCCAGTTCCTTACGGAAACGGTCCAGATTGGGAATGGATTTGCGGACATGGCAGGCGGTTCCGTCGCAGACCTTGATAATAAACTTGCCTTTCGGTTGCAGGGAAAAGTTTTCATAGAAGGTTGCCACCCCGTAGATACGCGCCTCGCTGACCTTCAGCTTTTTGGCTATATACGGAAAAATTTCCGGCGGCAGATAATTATATTTCTCCTGCACGCCCTGTAAAATAGGGATAATAGAGCCGGGTTTGGCTCCCCAGTCTTTGATGACATCATCAATGACACCATAGTCAAATTGTGTGCTCACCTCTCTTCTCCTTGGAAGCCGCTGTGTAAGTCCCCGCGCAGGTAACACCGCTAAACCGGACTTTTATGGCCGGCTTCCTTTTATTGATCAAAACTTTAATAGAGAACGTATGCCTCCGTCAAAATTATAATACCATTACTCTTTCGTTTTGACAAGTTTTTTTTATTTTTTATATTAAACACGCAATAATCGTTCATCAAGCCCCGCCGCCTGCCGCGCGAGGCGGGGATTCAAGGTATGGCGCGGTATAAAGCCGCTTGCGGAAAGCGAAAATCTGAAATCAGAGCGGCCCATAAAAAAACCCCTTGTCATTTAGACAAGGGGCAGGAGCTAAACGGACCGGCGGGTCCGTTGTTGTTTTTTTTACAGGAAGATCAGGATAAATTCGGCGGGTTTGTTGTCAAACGCCCGCTGAATAGCATCGCGCCGCCCTTGGGTATTAAGCACGTTCTGCATATTAGCCGAGTTGCCGATGACGCCTCTCGGAATGATGACCGGCTGGTTGATCTTGTTGTTGGTAAAGGCGCCGACGCCCAAAGCAGTACACGTTTCAGGAATACGCACTGTGGTAATCTGGTTGACATTGAATGCCCGGTCCCCGATGATCTGTACGCTGGTTCCCAGGGAGAGGCCGGCAATCAGGTTGTTGGTAAACGCTTCGCGCCGAATTTCTTGGACGCTGTTGGGAATGGTAATGCTGTCAATCTGGTTATACCCGAAAGCCGCGATCCCGATAGTCTCCAGGGTATTCCCAAGCGCGACCTGGGTCAGCTTATTCTGGTAGACCTGGGTCGGCCCCTGATCTTTTAAGAGCGCCTGGGGCTGGACATTGGGCTGGGCGCCGATAAAGGAGCCTTCGCCGATTTCGATAACGCTGTCAGGAATGGTAACGCCGATCAGGTTGTTCTGCTGGAACGCGTAGCTGCCGATTTTTTCAACCCCAACACCAAAGTTGACGCGGCTGATGTGGTTAGCATAGAAGGCTTGGGAGCCGATGATAGTAACCGTGTCAGGGATAGATATTTGGGTGAGGCGGTTAATGGAGAACGCGCCGTCTCCAATAGATGTAACGCTGGCGCCCTGGACCTGGCCTGAGTAGCCGGTTCTTTGGATGGTTTCATCACCGGTAAAGTTTACTTTTTCAAGGGCGTTTACTGAGAACGAACCTTTTCCAATACTGACCACCTGCTGGGGAATGGTAACTTGCTTCATCCGGTTGTCGGTGAAGGCGTTGTCCCCGATCTCCGTGATATTCGCGGGAATCTCGACCGTGGGCAGGAGGTTGTGGCTGAACACGCCGTAGTTAAGTTTGGTGAGGCCCTGGTTCCGGGAGATTCTGATGCTGGTAAGCCGGTTGGTGGCAAAGGCGTTGTCCCCGATGGCTTCAATAGAATCAGGAATTGTCAAGGCGGCAAGGCGGTTGTTCTCAAAGGCGCTGTTGTCAATCTGGGTAACGCTGGTGGGGATATTAAGCGCCGCAAGCAGGTTCGTGGCAAAGGCATGATGTTCAATGAGCGTAACCGTGCTGGGAATAGTTACCGATGTCAGGACGTTATTGCTGAACGTACCGTACGTAATGGTGGAAATACTGGTCGGAATGGTTACGTTGGCCAGCTTGTTGTTGGTAAACGCGGAGTTTCTGATTTCAGTAACGCTTTCGGGGATTTCCACGCCGTTAATGATGTTGTTGGCAAAGGCTTCCACGCCGATGAAAGTAACCGTGTTAGGAATGATAATTTTCCCGTCAATCTTGAGGTTGGAAAGGGCGCTGTCGCCGATGCCTACCACCGTGCCGGCAATGCCGTTCACATCAAGGGTGCTGGGGATTTGAATTTCGCCCTTGAGCTGGGGACCTTCATACCCGATGATGATGACCTGATCCGTGCCGAACTGGGCGGGGATAAAGCCCTGCACCGGTCCAGCAGGAGCCGCGCCGGTAAGCCCGTGGAGGTACTCAAGGAACTGGAGCCGCCGCAGGACACCCTGAGCGGTCGTATCCCGAAGGTTTACGCCCTGTTCCTCTGCTTGGCCCTGGGCGTTAAGGTGATTCGCCAGCGCTCCCTGGGCCTGGGCCGTAACCTGCGTACCCGATGGTTGCTGCTGCGCCACTGTCCCTAAGGGCGCCCCGATAAAAGTACGCCTTCCATCGACGAACGACGGGTCGGTTACCGCTTGTCCCCAGAGGAGGGCGGATAAACCGATACCAATTAGTATGAATACAAACTTCTTCATACAAAGAACTCCTGTGCCGGACACCCGATTGCGCGAACCGGACGAACAAGTAAAGCCGTGCCGCTCGTTTCATGCGAGAATCCGTTACAATGTCTATGATCACCCGCCCATACGGGCAGGGTATAAAAAAACCGGACTGTCCGCGCTGGGCGGAGATCCGACTCTTTTTTTAAGGGAAAGCGTACGGAAGAGGCGTCCCGATCCGCCCGCAGGGGTATGAGGGAAGTTTCCCGTGAGCGCGGCGCCGTACAAAGGCGAAGGCCGGTTTGAAGAGAGGCGCCGTTTCTTTTTGTAAATCCGCAATAGGTCATACACTTCCAAATCTACTTATTCTAAAATTGTCTAGGAAAACTATAGCAAGCCTGCTTTTTTCAGTCAAGCGGAATTTCCTTTTTTTTATCTTTTTATCCTTTACCAAAACAATTTTTCTTTGGCGCTGCTGTTCCTTCCGGCTTATTCGCCAATTCTTTTTACCCTATTTATACTCGGCAGGGCAGCCCCCCGGGGCCTGACGCGCAAAAGCGCCCGCCCTGCCGGGCGCGGCATCTGCCGGTCCTTGCGCCCTTCATTACTATAGCATTACCCGGACGGTTCGGTCAAGCGCTCTAAGAAGCCCCCAGCCGCCGCGCCATACTAAATAATATAATAAAAATAATAGAATAGTTTCAGCACAAAAAACAATACCTCTTCCAAAAAATACCGCAAAACAGGCGCCTAATCCATCTGCGTCCACCGGGCGTCCTTAAAGGCTTCTCGAAATGCTTCTTCAAAGGCCGCTATAATGGCCGGATAGACCGTCTCAATGGTTCCGGCAAGGCTGGCGCCGGCGGCGTTCTTGTGCCCCCCGCCGCCAAAGAGGGCGGCCACTTTCGCCACATTTACCGCGTCTTTGGAGCGGAACCCCACGGCGCAGGCATCCGGCGTTTCCTGCCGTATAACCACCACGGCCTCAACCTCCGCGACGGTTTGCAGTAACTGATAGAGGCTGTCCGAATCCCGCCCGTCCATGCCGAACCGCTGGGTGTCTTCGTAGTCCTCGGTAGCAACCAGCAGCCTCCCGCGGAAGCGGGAGCGGGTCTTCCCAAGCTGGCGCCCCAAAAGATAGCGGGATCCGAGGCTTTTCCCCCCATGTATAAGATCGTATATCCGTTTGGGGCTGGCGCCGGCGCGGACCATCCGCGCCGCGTACATAAAGGTCTCGGCGCCCTGCTGGCCGGTATGCCGGAAGAACCCCGTGTCGGCGCACAGGCCGAGGAGAAGGAGTTCGGCCTCCTCGGATGTCAGCGCAAGGCCCAGGGCCTCAATCACATCCAGCACCATAAACGCCGTGGCCGGCGCATCAGGATCAAGATAAACCGCCTGATCCGGCGGGCCCTCCCGGCGCTGCCCTGCCGCATGATGATCGATAACCGCAAGGGGGGCGCCCGCCGCGGCCTCGGCAATATCGCCGGCGCGGCACAGGGAGGAACAGTCAAGGATGATGGCCCGGTCAAAGCCGCGGTCCTGCCGGCGCTTCTTTTCCACCCGGGCCGCCGTCAAAAACCGGTCTTTATACCGCAGGATTTCAGGGCGCTTAAAAGGCCCGGCAGAACAGGGGAACGCCTGTTTGCCGAGCCTCCGCAAGGCGCTGCTCAAGGCGAGCTGGCTTCCCACGCAGTCGCCGTCCGGCTCTTTATGGCCGGCCACAAAAAACCGCGCCCCCTGCCTGATAAAATCAAGAAGCTCCCGCGGAACCGCTACGGGATGTGGCATATACGTTTTTTCTCCCTTATTCTGTTTTTTTATTCTATATTGTGTTATCTGTTTTTTAGAGCCGGCTTTTACTCAGCAGGCCAGCAGTGCGGACTGGCGGGCCCCCCCGCCGGACACGACGAGTTTTCCCTGTAAGATATACCCGTTAATCTCGGTGCGGAGACCGAAATCAGAAAAATAGATTCCCGGTTCAAGGGAGAAGCACGAGCCTTCGAGCACAGGGCGGGGGTCGGGGAATTCCACTGAGTCCAAATTCACCCCAAAGCCGTGGCACGCCGTATCAATGCTGTGCCCCAAACGGTGTTTTATGGCGGCGCCGTACCCAAGGCCGGTTAAGAGCGCTCTGGCTTCGGCGTCCACCATAGCCCCTGAAAGGGCGCTTCCTGAGGAGAGGGCCTCATCGATAAACCGGCAGACCTCTTCCCGGACATGAATAAGGCCGGCAAACGCCTTTTCAACACGGGAAGGGGGCGAAGCGCCGAAGACGCCCGCCCATGAAATATCCCCGTAGATACTTCCCTCCTGATCTTCTTTCCCCCATATATCAAACTGCACCACGTCCCCTTCGGCTAAGGCGGCGCCGGCGCCGCAGAAGTCATAGTGGGGGTCCGCCGAATGAACCCCGGCCCCGACAATAGGGGGATGGCTGGTTATCATGCCCCGTTCCGCAAGCCCTTCCAGCATGGCTTTGCGTATCTGCCCCTCATAGAGGGGCTTTCCCGCCTTATACGCCGCGGCAGTCTGTTCCCAGGCGGCCATAACAATCTCATACAGCGCGGCCACGGCTTTTTCATGGGATGCGGCGCCTTTTTCGTCAAGAAGGCTGGCGAACCGCTGTATCAGGCCCCCGGCCGGCGCGAGGGCAAGGCCCGCGCCGGCAAAGAGCGCGGCTGATCCTGCGTCAAGGTACGAAATGGCCGGAAGGTCTTCGGATGCCTGTACGCCCCAGACCTTGCCTGCCAGGGGCGCGAGGGCCGCGGCCAGCTCAGAGCGGCTGGCGTACAGGGTTTGGGAACCGGCAAGGCCGGAGAGAATGTCTTTTTCAACGGCGGGAACGATTTTATACGGCTCCCCCTGGGCGGGAACCGCGTATACCCACAGGCGGGAATTGTGCGCCCCCCGGGGAATACGCAGTATAGTATCTGAAATGATGTCCTGATGGCGGATGTTACAAAAAAGCCATCCGTCGAGGCGTTCCTCCCGGAGGGCTTTCTGCATACGGCCAAGCTCCCTATTGGGGCTCATTAGAAAACACGAGTTTTAAATCGCTTACATCTTCAAAGTTTTCATCCAGGTTCACCCCCCGCAGCACGGTGCCCCAACTGGGATGCCCCCGTTCCTTGCGCACGTACAGGCGCACATGGCTGAATTCGCCGTTCCGGTAATACACCGTAAGATAGGGCCAGAAATTGCCGGGCCCCAAGAGGATAATCTCTCCCTTAGGGGGCTCGCCGCTTTCTTTGCGCGGGCCGTCCCTAAACCATTCAAGAGGGATATACGTCCGGGCGCTGCTTGTTCCGGTGGCGCCGGTCTGGTAGTCAATCACATACCCCTTCCGGTACGGGTACACCCGCTCAATGGGAACGTTGACATAATAATAAGCCCCGCCCATGCCGGTATCCTGCGCGGCAACAGGCATAATCGCTATAAACGCGCTGCAAAGCACGCTCACCCAAAAGATCCTTTTCATCCTGAACCTCCATTTTAAAAATTCGGATAAAATTTAAGTTTAGATTCTTTAACGAAACTGTATTGAATATATCAGGTCTTTTCGTAATTTGCAAGGGGGGTTGCCCCAAAGACCGGGCGTTTTTTTCCGCCCCCTGCGCCCCCTGCGGCAGCCGCAGGCTGTTTCAAGTGCTTCCTGTAGCGATAGGGTTTGCACGTTTAGTCACAACCCAGAAGCGGCGCCTCATCGCGCTTCGATGGCGTTAGTGACGCACCGCAGGAAGCCGTTGGCTGGGGGTTTGGGGGAACTGGTTCCCCCAAATTCTTCCCAAAGAGGCGCGCAGCGCCGATAATTTGTTATAACACAATGATTTATGCGGAGACAGGATAGTTTATTTTGCTGGCAAACAAACTTATTCTGCTGGCAAAAAAACTTATTCTGCTAGCAAACAAACTTATTCTGCTAGCAAACAAACTTATTCTGCTAGCAAACAAACTCACTTTGCCGGCAAAAAAACCGGTTTTCCTGCCGCGCTCTGTTATTATAATAAAAATTATCGGCGCTTTCGCGCCTCTTTAAGAGAATTTGGGGGCTTTTTGTATCAGCGCGTCATGGTTTGCGCCGTCTTTTGCGAACTCCGCGTAAGGGAACAGCCTTAGGCTGCCGGCGCTTCATGGTTTGCGCCTTCTTTTGCGAACTTCCCGTAAGGGAACAGCCTTCGGCTGCCGGCGCTTCATGGTTTGCGGCTCATAGTGCAAACGGCGGCTGCTGAAACAGCCTTAGGCTGCCCCCAAACCCCCCGCTAGTGCTTCCTGTGCTGCGCCCATACGCCTGCGAATTCCGCTGAGGCGCCGCTTCTGGGTTGTGACTAAACCCACAAACCCGCTCACCGCAGGGGGCGGGGGGGCCATATTTCTTCGGGGTAGAGCATAATGCCGATGCTGAACCAGAACAGGTGGCTTACCATCTTTGATTGATAGGCGTTGTCCCATACAAGCCCGTTATCATACCCCATAGCGCCTATGCCGGAGGAGCCTTTGGTGGGAAAAAGCCCCTCGTAGCCGAAGGACGCCATAAAATAATGCCCCGTTTTCTTAACCGGCGAATAAACAAGAAAAACCTCCGCAAGACAGCCCGTCCCGCCGCGCATCTCATCATGGAAGCGCGTCGCCCTCAAGTAATGGCTGTCTATGGTCTTAACCTCCAGATACGGATACCATACGGTTGTAAGCCCCAGGGTGAAACGGTCGTTTATCCAAAAACTCGTGTCCAGATTGATCGTGGGAAACCAGGTGGATTCTTCATAGGAGATAATCGCGCCGGCCATGCCTTGTTTCGGCGTATCTTCCGACCATGCGCCTGAAACAGGATACTGGACGAACCCGTCAGCAGCGGTCCATTTCCGGCTGCGGAAGAGGACGCCTATACCCGGGGCAAACGAAAACCTGCCTGCTGAAAAAAAACAGCCTATTTCAGGCTCGATTTCAAGGTGCTTGTCAAACATGGCGTTGTGTTCCGAGTAGTGGGAGCGGGCGCCGCTGTCAGGCAGCATATAGTCGTAATCCCGCATACGGCCGCTCTGTATGGGGATGGCCGTGAGCACGCTTACCCGCAGGAAGATGTTCCAGATAGTAAATTCCCCGATAAGGTCCAGGAAGGGGACAAAGTTCTCCTCCCATTCAAGGCGGCTCAAGTCCTGTTCCCGCCCCCTTTCGTAGACGTATTCGGTCATGCCGCCGAATAATACGCCTGTGAAAAGCTGGATAGAGCCGCCCAGGGGTACTTCCGCATGCCCGGGCCCGGCGGCAAGCATAACCAGCGCCGGGAGGAGGGCTTTTTGGAGGGTCAGGTGTTTTTTTGGCCGGCGTTTCATCTTTTCGCTCTCTTTTTATGTTCTTTTTATGTTCTTTTTACTCGTTCTCCTGCTCGCGGACGCCGGACGGGATCTTAAAAAAGCGGGAAAGAGCGCGTCCGGCAAAGGCGCTCATCACTCGTTTTTCAATGCCATCTGCCGCTCATATTCCTGTTTGATTTCATCGGCTTTTTCGTAGCCGGCCTTATGCCAGCCATAGTCAAAAAACCTCGTGTTCGGAGCAATCTCCCAAATGGGGATAAGGTC
>JAITHF010000287.1 GCA_031280115.1 Spirochaetaceae bacterium
AAACAGCCGGAGGCTGCCGGCGCTTCTTGTTTCGCGGCTCATAGTGCAAACGACGGCTGCTGAAACAGCCGGAGGCTGCCGGCGCTTCCTGTTTCGCGGCTCATAGCGCAAACGACGGCTATTGAAACAGCCGGAGGCTGCCGGCGCTTCTTGTTTCGCGGCTCATAGTGCAAACGACGGCTGCTGAAACAGCCGGAGGCTGCCGGCGCTTCCTGTTTCGCGGCTCATAGTGCAAACGACGGCTATTGAAACAGCCGGAGGCTGCCGGCGCTTCTTGTTTCGCGGCTCATAGTGCAAACGACGACTGCTGAAACAGCCTTCGGCTGCCCCCAAACCCCCAACTAACGGCTTCCTGCGTTGAGCCGCTAACGCTTGCGGCGTCCGCTTTGGCGCCGCTTCTGGGTTGTGACTAAAATTGCAAACCCCTCGCCGCAAGAAGCACGTGAAACAGCCTCCGGCTGCCCCCAAACCCCCAACTAAAGGCTACCTGCGCTGCGCCACTCACGCTATCAAAGCGCGATGAGGCGCCGCTTCTGGGTTGTGACTAAAATTGCAGACCCTCTCACCGCGAGAAGCACCTAAAACAGCCTCCGGCTGTTATTCGAGGAGCGCTGCTGAGCCTGAGACAATCTCGGTAACTTCCTGGGTGATGCTTGCCTGCCGCACGCGGTTATAATGAAGCTGGAGTTCCTCAAGCATCTTCTGCGCGTTCTTCGACGCCTCGTCCATAGCCGCCATGCGGGCGTTCTGCTCGCTTGCATACGCCTCCACCAAGGCGCCGTACACAACCCCCTTTATATAAAAGGGGGCCAGCGCGTCAAACACGGCTTTTGCTGAAGGCTCATACTCAAAGCGCAGTTCCACCCGCTTCTCCCCGCCGCTCCGGGCGATTTCTTCTTGCAGCTTTCCGGCGTCAAGAGGCACTATCTGCCGCGCCTCAGGCGCCGTCTTCACGGCGCTGTACATGTGGGTATACACGATATGCGCTTCCTGAAAGATGCCCCACAGGTATTGGGAGGTAAGATAATCGGTAATCGACTTGGCGTCGTCGAGATCCGGCAGGCGGGACTTAAACGAAATGCTTTCAAGGGTCTTGTACGGCGAACGGGCGAAATGCCGGCAGCCGACAGCGCCGATAATGATGAGCAGGGGGTTTCTCAAGGTTTCGCACAAGGCCGCGGCGCGGCGGCAGACATTCGCGTTGTACCCGCCGGCAAGCCCTTTGTCGCTGGTTATGACCAGGACCGCCGAATGAGGGGGCGCCGTGCTGCCGGCGCCCGCGCCGGCCCGGGGGAAATACGCGCTGTCCACCTGCCCGACGCAGGAGAGGAGGTCATACATGGATTTCTGGATGCGGGTAAAAAACGGCTCCGTATCTTCCAGCACCCGCCGCCCCTTCCGTAATTTCGAGGTGGCAATCAGATTCATCGCTTTCGTTACCTGTAAGGTCTGCCGCACCGCCCGCATCCGCAGTTGTACGTCCCGTAAATTCGCCATACCCGCCCCCTAGTTCTTTTGATTAGTTTTAACGCGCTGCTTGTACCGCTCCGCCGCGTCCCGCAGGGCCCCTTCGGTTTCCATCTCAAGGCTGCCAGTCTTCGCAATAGCCTCAAGGGGGGCTTTCTCTTCGGTTTTCAGGTAGTCAAGAAAGCCCCGCATAAAGGCGCCCGCCTGATTCGCAGGGAGGTCTATGAGAAAGCCGTTAAGGGACACGAACAGCGCCGCCACCTGTTCTTCCATTGAAAGCGGCGCGTACTGAGGCTGTTTAAGCACCTCCATAAGCCGCTCCCCCTGGGCAAGTTTATCTTGAGTGGTCTTGTCAAGGTCGCTTCCGAACTGGGCGAACGCCGCCATCTCCCGGTACTGGGCAAGGTCAAGGCGCAGGCGCCCTGCAATCTTACGCACCGCTTTGGTCTGGGCCGCGCCGCCTACGCGGCTCACCGAAAGCCCCACGTCAATGGCCGGGCGGAAGCCCGCGTTAAACAGCTCTGAGTCAAGAAATATCTGCCCGTCGGTAATCGAAATAACATTGGTGGGAATATACGAGGAGATGTCCCCGGCCTGAGTTTCCACAATAGGGAGCGCCGTAATCGACCCGCCCCCCTTTTCAGCCGAGAGTTTGGCCGCCCGCTCAAGAAGGCGGGAATGGAGGTAGAACACGTCCCCGGGAAACGCCTCCCGCCCCGGGGGGCGGCGCAGGAGCAGGGAAATCGTGCGGTACGCCACGGCGTGTTTTGAAAGGTCGTCATAGACCACAAGCACATCGTTCCCTTTGTCCATAAAATGTTCCGCCATAGCCGCCGCCGCATAGGGGGCGATATATTGCAGCGCCGCCGAGTCCGACGCGGAGGCCAGCACCACAAAGGTATAGTCCATAGCCCCCTGCCGCTCGAACTCCCGAATAATCGACGCCACTGAAGAAGATTTTTGGCCTATGGCGCAGTAGGCGCAGTAGACGCCCTTGCCTTTCTGGTTAATAATCGCGTCCACCGCAAGGGCGGTCTTGCCGGTCTGCCGGTCCCCGATGATAAGCTCCCGCTGCCCCCGGCCTATGGGGATCATAGCGTCCACCGAGAGGATGCCGGTCTGAAGGGGCGTATCCACCGCGCCCCGGTCAATAACCGGCGCCGCCGGATGTTCTATGGGGCGCAGTTCTTCGGCCTCCACCGGCCCCTTCCCGTCAATAGGTATGCCAAGAGGGTTGAGCACCCGCCCCAGTAAGCCCCTGCCTGAGGGAACCGACACAACCCGCCCGCTCCCCCTTGCTTCCTCCCCGTCTTTCACCAGGGACTCCCCTGAAAGCAGGACGCAGCCCGCCCCGTCTTCCAGCAGGTTTAAGACAATGCCCGAGGCGCCGGAGGCGAAACCCACCAGTTCCCCGTAGACCGCTTCATCCAATCCGTGAACCGTGGCGACCGAATCCCCGGCCTGCCCGACGAAGCCCAGGGAAGCGGACGACGCTTTCCCTTCCCAATGCCCGATTTGTTCTTCTAAAACCTTGGTGAGATCACCGAAACCTATCATGCCATACCTCCGGCAGGGCCCTTTGTAAGCGGCGCGGCCTGTAAATAGGACCCCATGTTTTGTAACAGAAAGCGCAGGCTCCCGTCTATTGACCGGCTTCCTATCTGGAGCCTGCAGCCTCCCAGCAATTCCGGCTCGACACGGGTGATGAGGCGGATTTCTTCCGCCCCCGCTTCCGCCCCCGCTTCCGCGCCTCTTGCGCCTGCCCGCCGCAGGCTTGCCCGCCGCAGGCTTGCCCGCCGCAGGCGTTCTTTCACCTGCGCGGCCACATCTTCATCCAGAGGGAACGCCGAATCAAGGCGCACAACCAGGGTGTTTTGTTTCCGTTCTTTAAGCCGCTCGATTTCTTCCAGCAGGGCCTTGCTGTTACGGGGGGTAAAGCGGCCTTTCCGCACCAGAAGGCACAGGAACCGGCAGGCGTATTCGGCGCCGGCCCCTGACACGCAG
Organism: Spirochaetaceae bacterium; assembly: GCA_031280115.1. Taxonomy (GTDB): domain Bacteria; phylum Spirochaetota; class Spirochaetia; order Treponematales; family Breznakiellaceae; genus JAITHW01. The sequence continues at coordinate 3,472 of JAITHF010000287.1, forward strand.
GCGCGCTCCATGCTCCGGCGCAGGGCTTTTTCCAGCGCCAAGGCGTCGGTGCGGCCTGAAAGGGGTTTTGGAATGGCCGCGGCAAAGCGGGCGCACAGGCGCAGGGCCTCAAGCCCGTTGTCAAGATCACAAGCGGCGGTGTTGATAAACGCCGCGGCCCAGCGTTCTTTCGCAAACATCTATTCGTTCCCTATTTCTTGGAGGACCAGACCGGCGAACCGGCGGCTGTCCTCTGCGGTAATCTCCCGCTGGAGGAGGCGGCTTGCGGCGGCCATGACCAGCCCTGCTGCTTCGGCGCGGAAGCGGGCCAGCGCCGCTTGCTGTTCCGCTTCGATGCGGGCCCGGGCCTTCTCCGCCAGGGCTTCCGCGTTCCGCTGGGCTTCGGCCAGGATCCGTTCCGCTTCGGAGCGGGCTTTTTCACGGGCCGCCTGTATAATCTCCGCCCCTGCTTCCTCCCGGTCTTTGAGCCGCTCTTGATATTCCCGCAGGAGTTTCCCCGCTTCCTCTTTGTCCCGCCGGGCGTCTTCGATGTCTTGGCGCACCTTGTCCGCACGGGCTTCCATGAAGGCGCTTACCCGCTTAAACAGCACTGCCCGGAGGACCACAAAGAGGATGCCTATATTGATAAGGGTAATAACGAAGGTGCTGATTGATAGGTCAATCATGAT
>JAITHF010000293.1 GCA_031280115.1 Spirochaetaceae bacterium
TCAAATCTTTCTAAATCTGAGTCAAATCTTTCTAAATCTGAGCCGGATCTTTCTAAATCTGAGTCAAATCTTTCTAAATCTGAGCCGGATCTTTCTAAATCTGAGTCAAATCTTTCTAAATCTGAGTCAAATCTTTCTAAATCTGAGTCAGATCTTTCTAAATCTGAGTCAAATCTTTCTAAATCCGAGTCAAATCTATTCAAATCCGAGCCGGATTTTCCCGCTCCGGCGGCGCTTCAAACCGCCGGCGCCGCGCTTTTTACGGGGCGGCCACAACCCTGCATGACGGCGCAAACGAGGCGGAGGACGGGCTGAACGCGGCGATCGCAGCGCCCTGCTCGGAAGTCTTGAACACCCGCGTCCGCGCGGCGTTGCAGGATGTCAAGGACCGGTATTACAAGTCCCCGCCGCTGCTCATCAAAGAGAATTTGGAGGGTCATAGACCCTCCAAACCACCCATTAGCGCAACGTGCTTTGCGCCAGTACGTTATCGAAGCGCGATGAGGCCCCGCTTCTGGGTTGTGACTAAAATTGCAAACCCTCGCATCACAGGAAGCACGTGAATCACCCGCAGGGTGTTTAAAGGACGCTGTTTGGTTTACCGATTTATATAAGAGGAAACCGGCGCGTTTTTCAAGATGCTTGACCGGTATCCTTAAACAGATGCTATAGTACAAGTAACCTGTGAACAGAAAGGAGAAAACCTACGTGGGTGGAAAATGGATTTTAGGCAAAGTCATTGTGCTGTTTATTCTTATTATAGCCCTCGCCGGAGGCGGCCTTGTATGGTTCGATTATCTTAACGTGATTGACGCCAAAAGCATCCTGTCCCCGATTTACCGGCTTATCGGCAGGGACGGGCGCACCCAGGGATTGGCCCAGACAGACGAGGCGCTTTCTTTGGACGCAGAACGGCTGGCGGCGCGCCTTGAGGCGCTGGAACTGCGGGAATTGGAACTGGAAAAACAGGAACAGGATATGCAGGGAAAGCACGGCGAGGTCGAACAAATGGCCCAGGAGCTTGAGGAACGGCAAAAAGCGCTGGAAGAACGGGAAAAATCCTTCAATGACATTGTGCAAGCCGCCGAAACTAAAAGCAGCAACATCGAACAGTTTGCCCGGTATTTAACCGGCATGCCTCCGCAGAACGCGGTGGGCATCATGTCCCAGCAGGATGACCAGATTGTTATTGATGTGCTGCGAAAGACCGAAGAGATCGCTCAGGCTGAGGGAAGCGCGTCTATCGTGTCCTTCTGGCTGTCTTTGATGGAACCGGCCAGAGCCGCGGAACTTCAGCGCAAAATGGTGGGGAGGCCGCCGAGCCTTAACTAGGCTTTCGATTTTTATGCTTTTTTATTCTTTAATGTCCAAGGAGGCAGAGGATGCACATTCACGCCCGCAGTCAGGCCGTATCATCCAACGCGGCAAGCCAAGGGGAACAGGGGCCGGCCAAGGGGAACGGGCACGAGGCGAAAAAGAAAGCCCCCGGAAGCCTGGGGGTATTTGCCAAGATCCTAGAAGGGCTGGCCCGCCCCTCCGGTTCTCTTGCTCTTAACGCTTCAGGTTCTGATTTTATACAAGAGGAAACCGGCAGCCCCGCGGGGCTTGCACAAGAGGCGAAAGCCAAGAAGCGGCTTGGAGCCAAAGAGGGGGCAGGGAGAAACCGGCAGGCCCCCGCTTTAGCCGCCGAGGAACAGGGGGACGCCATGAAAGGCCGCAAGAAGCCGCCGGGCGCGGAACCGGCCGCTGCCGCCCCTGAAAAAATACCCGCGCCGGCTTCTTCTCCGCCATCGCCTGCGCCGCCTCTGCCTCTGTCTATAATAGAGAAAACGCCGGAAACCCAGGGGCATGGCCTGCTGAAGATCTTACGGGGGAAGCCGGCTGGAAGCGCGCAGGCGGCGCAGGCAGCGGCAGGCGCCGCTAATGCCGCAGAGGGCGCGGCGCCGGCGCCGGAGGGCGCGGAAACCAGAGGCGGCCTTGAGGAAATAGGGAAAAAAGGGGGGGGCCTATCCCGCAGGAGCGGGGGCGCGGCAGAGAACCCTCCGGAGGAGGCGGCGCGGCGCTTTGCCCAAGGGCGGATGAAAGAGGCGGGAGCGGCGGCGGAAGGGCCGGGCGCGCCGGAGGTTCCGGCGGCAGCGGCCTTGGTGAAAGCAGAGGCGCCCGCCTCAGGCCGCGCCGGCGGCGGGGAGCGGGCAAAAGAGAAACGGCGGGAGCGGGCGGCCCTTGAGGTGCGGGATTTCCGGTCATGGGAAAACACGCCCCAAGAGCCGGTCCGGGAGGCGCCCCTTGCCCGCGGGCCGGAGCCTCTCGCCAAAGACGCGGCGCTTACTGCGGATGCGGCGCAGGCGGGCCGGGCCGGGGAGCGGGCCCCGCCGGAAGCCCGCCCGCTTAGAGCCCTTGAGGATATGCTGGCTCAGGAACTGCGCCAAAACCTCAACGGCGATATTGTCCGGCACGCCCAGATCATTCTGCGAAGCAGCAGCCAGGGAACTATCAGGCTGACCTTAAGGCCGGAAACCCTAGGAAATGTAAAGATACATCTTGAAATGGCCGAAAACAAGGTAACAGGGCGTATTATTGTGGAAAGCAGCGAGGCGCTCAAAGCGTTTGACCGGGAAATTCACGGGCTTGAACAAGCCTTTAAGGATTCAGGGTTTGCCGGCGCCAGCCTTGACACGGCGCTCTCTTCCGGGGGCCGGGGGGACGAAACAGAGCGCAGGCCCCAGGGGCCGTTCTTTTCGGAACGCTTTGCCGCCGCAAGCTACGGCGGGTCTGAACCGGCGGGTTTTGTGGAAGGCGGGCTTTTCGGTTCAGCGGCGCCCCAAATCAATATGCTGGCATAAAAAGGGAGGAAAGGATATATGACGATTCAAACGGCGCTTGGTTCTCAGGGACCGGCGGAAACAGGATGGGCAGGAACGGAACGGACAAAAATTACCGCCAGACTCGATGCCCAAGAGAAGGCTGAAATAGCCCGTCTGGCGGAAGAACACAACCAGAAGGTCAATCAGGGGCGGAATCCGCAAAAAAATCTGGGGAAAGACGATTTTCTTAAACTGCTTATCACCCAGTTAAGCTATCAGGATCCGACGGCTCCTATGGAAGACAAAGAATTTATCGCCCAGATGGCGCAGTTTTCCACGCTGGACCAGATGACCAGCATGGCCGCGGATTTCACCCGCCTTACGGCGATGCTCTCGGAACGGGAGGCCGCCGGGGCCCTGGGGAAAACAGTGGAAATCAGGGACGGGGACGCGCAGGTGCGCGGCGCGGTCAAGGCGGTTGCCAGGGGTGCGCCCCCTGAAATTTTAGTAAACGGTGCCTATTACGCATGGGATCAGGTTACAAAAGTATTTGAGGAGTGATGCGATATGATGCGATCATTGTTTGCCGGCGTATCCGGCCTTCAGAATCATCAGACTCGAATGGACGTGATTGGCAATAACATTGCCAATATCAATACGACCGGTTTTAAGAAGGGGCGGGTCAATTTCCAGGACCTGCTCTACCAGCAGTTGCAGGGCGCGTCCCGCCCCACCGAAGACTTAGGCGGAGTGAACCCCAAAGAGGTGGGGCTTGGTATGTCTGTGGCCACGATTGACACTATCCATACTCAGGGGGCGTTCCAGTCTACCGGCGTCGGCACGGATCTGGCCATTCAAGGCACAGGGTTTTTCGTGCTGAAAGAAGGGGCCAATTCGTATTATACCAGAGCCGGCGCGTTTAACGTGGACGAAGGCGGCATGCTGGTCAATCCGGCTAACGGTATGCGGGTGCAGGGCTGGATGGCGCAGGATGTGGGGGGGGCGCAGGTTCTTGACGTTTCCCGGGACGTGGAAAATCTGGTTATTCCTGTGGGCTCCAAAGATCCGGCCCGGGCGACTACGATGGTCAACTTCGCCTGCAACCTCGACAAGCGGATACCGGTTATACCCGAAGGCGCCACGCCCCTTGAGACTCAGCGGGGCACCTGGAACGCCTCGATTAAGATTTACGACAGTTTTGGACAGGAACATATTTTACAGGTACAGTTCACCCGCGTACCGGACACCGCGAACAGCTGGAATGCGGTGGTAACGGTTGATCCTGAAGCGGAAGCGGCAACCAACGCCGCCATCGGCCTGGGGGACGCGGCGCCCGCCGCAGGCGGCGCGGCGAACTTCACGATTAACTTTTCTAATAACGGCACGCTTTTGAGCGCCCTGGACGGCGACGGCAACGCCTCCGGCAATAACCCCGGAGCCGCGGTCATTATGAATGTAGCCTATGACGTGCCGAACACCGACCCGGACGCTGACGGCGCCCAGGTCAGGCAGGAGTTCAGCCTTAACCTCGGCACAGTGGGCGGCTTCGTGGACTCTATTACCCAGTATGCCGAATCAAGCTCGTCCAAGGCGGTGCGCCAAGACGGGTATATTATGGGCTATCTTGACAACTTCAAGATTGACGCGAGCGGAACTATCACCGGAGTCTATTCCAACGGGTCGAACCGGACTATCGGACAGATAGCTATGGCGAGCTTTACCAATCCGGGGGGGCTTGAGAAAGCCGGAGACAACGCCTATGTGGTTTCCACGAACTCAGGGGCGGCAAATATCGGGCCTTCAGGCATCGCTGGAAAAGGCAAAATCATTGCCGGAACCCTTGAGATGTCCAACGTGGACATGGCCGAACAGTTTACCGACATGATTGTTACCCAGCGCGGTTTTCAGGCGAACTCCCGGACCATTCAGACCGCGGACCAGCTCTTGCAGGAACTTCTAAGCCTTAAACGATAGGGGGAGGGCTAAGGCCCATATAGCTGTATGATAAAGGTAACTCCCCTTAAAGGGATGGAATACTATATAAATCCTCACCAGATTGAATATATCGAGAGCAAACCCGATACGACGATATTGATGCTGTCCGGCAAGCATTTGGTGGTACAGGAGAAAGTGCCGGTGATTATCGAGCGAATCGTCGAGTACCGCCGGCTTATCGGGGCGTTCAAGAATGAGGAGTGATCGGGCATGAATATATCGACGATAATAGGAATAGGCGGCTGTTT
>JAITHF010000018.1 GCA_031280115.1 Spirochaetaceae bacterium
TTTTTGAGGCCTAAACAATATATTATTATACTATTTCGCCCCGGTACTCCCCCCCCGCTCTATCCCCCACCCCCCGGGGGGGGCGGCACGCGTTCGTGGGGGGCTGGGGGGGGGCTTAGAAAAATCCTCCCAAATCCTCTTAAAGCGCAAGCGCAGCGCAGCGCCCATAACAAAACCCCGCGCCCCTTCATGGAAACCCCGCACCGGACGCCGCCCCGCACTGGCTCGCAACACGTAGCCGCAACGGGGGGCTTGGGGGGTCTTAGAAAAATCCCCCCATAAACTCTTAAAGCGCCGAAGGCGCAAAAACAAACGTGGAGGGCTTTTTTACCGGCACTTCATGTTTCGCGCCTTCTTTTGCGAACTTCGCGTAAGGGAACAGCCTCCGGCTGCCCTCCACACCACCCATTAGCGCATCATGCTTTGAGCAAGTACGCCATCGAACCGCGCTGAAGCCCCGCGCCCCTTCATGGAAACCCCACGCACCTGCGCTCTTTCTTCCACGCCTGCGCTTTCTTTCTTATGCGCCTGCGCTTTCTCTTTCGCGCCTCTTTGTGCGAACTCCGCGTAAGGGAACAGCCTCCGGCTGCCCGCAAGGGGCTTCGGCTGTTAGAAGCGGAGGCGGGCTTTCAGGGTGAAAAGCGCGTAAACACCCCCGCCCGCTCCGGGAGGAACCGGGCCAAGCTCGCCGCGCTCACCGCTGCCGGTAAAAAGATCCCTGTCAAGCGGCGCCTGGCAGGTCAGACTCACGGTCAAACCCTGAAACACCTCGTGCTCAACCCCTATAACCGGCGTGCATGAAAGATCCTCGAAACTGGCAAGAAACTGGATGCTTGCCCGGGTGTAATCAGTGAAACTATACTGGAACATGGCGTACCCATAGTGCCGGTTCGCAAAACCCGAAGGCGCCGCCCCGCGGGAGGTGCTTGAGTCCTGCCCGCTGAAAAGATACGCCCCTATAACATAGCATTTCCCCTCATAAAACGAGTAGTCAGCGCTGACGCTCGCCGATAAGCCCTCTACCGCGGTTTTTTCCTCATGGTTGTACTGATAAAGAGCGTCAAAGGTTACGCCAAGCACCAGATCAACTTTGGCCGACATCCCTATCCGGTGCACCCCGTAGCGCGAACCGCCGTCAGGCGCCTCGTAATGGTACATCCCTTGGACGCTCCACGTTTCCCAGTGCTGTTCCCCTAAAAGCCCGAACAGAAAGCCCTTGCCGCTGCTGTTAAGCGGATTTCGCGGCGCCGCCGCAAAGACTTGTATCCTCGCGTCAGTAAGGCGGCTCAACAGGAAGCAGTCCGGGATAGGAGGGTAAAACGAACCGGACACCCCCAGAATACCCCGCAGGCGGGCGTCCGGCATAAGGGGGTTTCGCGGGTTAAGGTAATCTGACGGGCTGAATACCTGGCCGTACCCGAAAGCAAGGCGCATAAGCCCTGCCTCAAGGTTCGCGGCAGCGACGTCTATCTGGCAGTAAAGGCGCTCAAGCTCCATTGCGGCAACATAGTTTTCCCCGCCCACGTAGCCTGTGGAAACCAGGGAGGAACCGCCGCCGCCGCCGGCGCTTACGGCGTCAGCGGCGCGCGCCGGGGTTCCTGCGGCGGCAATAAGGTTAAACGCCGCCCGTACAGTCATATAATCCCCTATATCCGTCAAAAGACGGAGGTTGGCATACTCCTCAAGGCCGAAAGAAAACGCTTCCGCTTCCCCGGCGCCGGGCGCAAGGGCCGCCCTGGTGTCCAAAAGCCCTGAAAGCGTAATGTCGCCGGCATACGCAGGCGCGCCCCGGAAGCAGGCGGCGCCTATGAGCAGGGCCCATAAAAGCCCTCTAAGCCGCAAGATATGCTCCATTGGTCATCTCCCAAGGCTGCGCTGGCTGAACACCGAGTCCGCTATGGGCTTATCAAGGATAACGTCCCGCATGGTAAAGGTGGTTCTGCTCCCCTGGCGCAAGAGGTCTTTTAGTTCGTACTGGGTGGGGAAGCGCCGGCTGTTAAACACTTCTATTTTGAGGGCCGTATACTCTTTGAGTTTCACCCCGGACAGGGCGAAGCGCTCGCTGTGGAGCACGTCCCGATACTGTTTATCGATCCACAGCCGCTGTTTGGGGTAGCTTTCGGCGCGGCTTTTGGCAATAAGCTCAAGCACCCAGCAGTCCCTGCCGTTAAACGCCTCGCTTCCGATAAGCGAGGGCGCGTACCGGTCGGAGAGGGTGTCGTTATTCACCGTGTCTTCGTAGGAGAGATCCGATCCCATCATAGACTCCTTGAGCATGTGCCCTGAGATGAGCATCACCTTTTCGGTATCCGGCGAGTAGGCGTACAGCCTGCCTCTGGTTTTAAGGTACTTCGCGCCCCGGTCTTCCTGATTGGTGAATTCGATAAAGCTGTCCGACGTTCCCCGCCCCCAGCCTTTCATGATTTTCACATACCGCCTGTTCTGGTACTCAATCACCATTTCCCCGGTATAGGCGATAGTCTCAAAGACCTCGTTAGTATCAACAAAGCGCAAGAGCTCTTCTGCTGTCTGGGCATTGGCTGTATATACGCTTGCCGCAAAAAAGGCTGCCGCCATAACCGCATAGTGTTTTTTCATTTTTTCCATTTTTTCCATTTTTTCCATAATAAAAATCCTCCGTTTGTTTTTTTGTTATTTTATTTTTTTATAGGGGCTTTTTTACCTGCGCTTCATGTTTCGCGCCTCTTTGTGCGAACTCCGCGTAAGGGAACAGCCTTCGGCTGCCCTCCAAACCACCCACTAAGGCTTCCTGCCGCGCGCCCTTCCGCTCTCGAATCGCGCTGAGGCGCATCCTTCGGGGTTGTGACTAAACGTGCAAACCCTCTCACCGCAGGAAGCACTGAAACCCCCGCAGGGGGCAGACCCTCCCGCCGCAGGAAGCACCTGAAACCCCCTTCGGGGGCGCAGGGGGTTTTTCAGCGGCGCAGGGCCTCTACAGGCTCCACAAAGGCGCTTTTCAGAGACGGGATGAGGGTAAAGAGCGACGCCACCGCTACCCCCATGCACCAGCTCTTCAAGAGCCCTGCCGGGCTAAACGCGAAAAATATCGCGCTTGCCGCGGGTATCTGGGCAAACGCGCTCTCCCCGCCCATCATGCCGGTCCAGCGCACCGGAAAGAACTGCCCGATTCCCGTCAAAAGCCCGCCCAGCACAAGCCCCGCAGTGGCTCCGGCCATAGCCAGAAACACGGACTCAAAGAAAAACACCCGCACAATCTCGGCGCGGGTCATGCCGAGGCTGCCCATCATGCCGATTTCTTTAATCCGCTCGTGAATAATCATGGTAATCGTGTTCACAATAAGGAGGCACGCCACCACCAGAAACACCAGATACATCGCGTAATACAGGGGCTGGTACGCATCCATAAGCACAATCCAATACTGCTCCTCCCAGCGGGTTATCACGTCGCCGCTGTTGAGGATGCCCGCCAGCGCCGCGGCGATAGGGCCGCTCTGTGTGGGCGAATGGCCGTACACTACTATCTGCTGGGCCGCATCGCCAAGGGAAAGCAGCCGCTGGAGCCGCTTGAAATCAAGGATTATGGTTTCCCCGTCGGCTTTGGCGTAATCAAACCGGAAGATTCCGGTAATCACCGGCTCAAAGAGCTTGTCCGAAAACTGGGCGGACAGGGTTTTAAGCGGTATCGTATCCCCGATGCCCAGCCCGGCTTTCTCGGCGAAACGCGCCCCGACAGCGCACTCATTCGCGTGAGGCTCAGGATACCGCCCCTCTACAAGGCCGTTGTTCCGGTCAGTCAGGTTAAAATGGTTTGCCGCCGCCTCTTCAGCCATGTTAAGCCCCCACAACGCCGCGTGCTTTATGGAGGTTTCCTGCAAAGTGGCGTAGGCGCTTATCCGGGGAAACGCGGCGCGCACCTCCGGAATTGCGCGTATCGAAGCCAGCACCGCCTCAAGGCTCTTGCCCTCAGCCACCGGATACTGCACCGGGTTATACTCGGTCTCCGCCTCATACGCGGCGGACACTGCCCGCACATGGCCCAGTTCAAAGACATAGACCGCCTCCCGCATACTGGCCAGCATGCCGCCGATAAGGGACGAATAAAAAATGATAAAAAACACCGCCGCACCCACGGCAATCACGCAGAACATCGTGCGCCGGGCGTTGCGGAAAATGTTTCTGAACGCGATAGTCAAAAGCGCGCCGGCGCCGCCGGTTTTATGGGTATAGTTAGGGGAAAATCCGCTCATATAAAACTCCTCTGCCGCAAATTACTCAAAACGCAGGCTGTCAGTGATTCGAAGGCCCACCGCGCGGCAGGCGGGCAGGAGCGCCATAAGCGCCGAGAGCGCCGTGGCCGCAGCGCCGGCGCCGATAATCGTGGGAATATCCCACACGCTCCTAAAATTGCCGGACACCCGGTAGCCCATATTGCCCCCCATCTTCTCAAGCATCTCGGAGAAGTCAATCCCGTACTTCACCGTAGGATAATTCACCGCGCACCCCAGCATAACCCCCAAAACCGAGCCTATAAGCCCGATAAAGCAGGCTTCCAGCATATACGCCAGTATCATCTGGCTGTCGGTCATGCCCAACGCCCGCATCATGCCGATTTCGCGGGTGCGCTCAAGAATAGAAAGGAGTATAGTATTTGAGATGCCGATAAGGGCGAGGAAAAAGAGGAGGATCGAGAGAATACGGGAGGAGCCTGACTCGTATTTTTCGTAGGCAAGATAGTCTTTCACATAGTCGGCCCAGGAAAACACCCCAAGCTCAGGGGGCATCGCCGCGCCCGCCTCCGCGAGCCCTTGCTCAAGGACAGAGCGGATAACCGCCGGATCCTCCCGGTTGCTTGTCATGTCAGACGCGCCCATAGACGAGTCCCGGATGATAAGCTCTGTAACCCTGCCTTCCAGCATCATCCCTTCTTCGCCTTGAAGGGCCTGAAGCGGCATATACGCAACATTAAAATTGTTCGCCGGGTCCGGCGAGTTGATAATCCCCGCAACCTTGGCCGAGATGACCTGGTTTACGTGCCGCACGGCGCCGGAAAAGCCCGCCCTCACCATAGCCTCAAGCACGCGGCCAAGGGTAAGAGGGTCATCGGCGGTAAGAAGGTATCTGTCTGTGAACTCGTCGTATTCGTAGGCTCCCGCCATAAGGTCCCGGTCCTCAGGGGGCAGCGCCTCCCATAGTTCCGCTTCCCACTTGTCAGGCCGTATCATTTGCGGGGCCAGTTTGTAGTCTATGACCGCGGCGATTTTCACGTCGTTCCGACCGGTTTTTTCTATAAGGTTCCAGAGGCGCCCGGTTTCGCCTTCAGTGAGGCCTCGCTTGAGCCCCATCCGCGGCGGCGCCGCCCCGGGCCGGTTTTCCGCGCCCTTGGAAGCATCCTTCACCGGCAGTTCCTCGTAGCAGCCGCGGATAAACGCCTGTTCCCCCTCGCCAGCGCCGGCGGCGCCGGCCTCCCGCACAAGGGCTTCAAGCTCCTCTTTAAGCGGGCGGACAGGGATGCCCGCCTTGAGTTTCTCCGCGGTCATGGCGCCCAGGGCGAGGGCGAACTCGCCGCCCTTGATAAACCTGCCGAACTCCACGTATGCAGGATAGGCCAAGGTTTCGGCCTCTATTGCAGGCTCAATGCCGTGGACTACAAGCGGCGCGGACCCGAACATAGAATAGATGGTGCCGGAGAAGGTGTAGCGCGGCGCCGCGCGGTAGCCGGCGCGGCCAAGAATGGCCGCGTACTTCTCCCAGTCAGGAAAGTTCTCGTACCCGGGAAGCTCGTCTTTTTTCTCGAAGTAGAGGCGGGTCTGGATTTTCGCGGCCCCTGTCTCGTAGTTCACGATGTTCCTCCGGGACTCGATGTTCATGCCTTTAAGCCAGCTTTCCATCCATATATAGAGGGTTACGCTGAGCATAATCGCAAAACAGGTAATAAAAGTCTTCATCTTGTGCCTGCCTAAGTTCCGCAGGGCGATACGGCACAGGCTGTAAGCGGCTGCTGCCATTTATTTCACCTCCTCCCGCTCAATCTGCCCGTCCCGGATATGCACGATCCTGCGGGCGAACTCCATAACCATCATATCATGGGTAGAAAAGATAAAGGTGGTTCCTTCTTTTTGATTGAGTTTCAGCATAAGTTCGAGAATATCGCGGCTTATCTTGGAGTCAAGGTTCGCGGTGGGCTCGTCCGCAAGGATGAGGGCCGGGCGCTTCACCAGGGCCCGGGCAATGGCGGCCCGCTGCTGCTGGCCGCCGGACATTTCCTTTGGCCGTCGGTTTTCCATGCCCCCCAGCCCCACGTCCTCAAGGGCGGCGCGGCTCCGTTCCCGGGCCTCTTTCTTGGGAACCCCCAGCAGCGTCAGGGGAAAGCAGACGTTTTCCATGACCGACAGGACCGGTATAAGGTTATAAGCCTGAAAGATGAAGCCGATACTGTGGCGCCGCAGCAGGGCGAGCTGTTTCTTGGAGAGCCCGGCCACGTCAGCGCCGCCTACTGAAAGGCTGCCCTCCGTGAGGGTGTCAAGGCATCCTGCCAGATGAAGAAAGGTTGATTTCCCGCTGCCGGAGGGTCCGGCAATGGCGGCAAACTCGCCGCCTTCGAAACTGAGGGACAGGCCTTGCAGGGCCCGCACGGTCAAGCCGTTGAGGGCGTACTCTTTCACCACGTTGCAAGCGTGAATCACCAGCATATAAAGCCTCCTTTGTGAGCGTCGGATTGTTCGTTGTTATATTCAACTAGTACAAATATAAAAAACGTAATACAATTTGTCAACAGCCGGAGGCTGTTTCAGGTGCTTCTTGTTGCGGGAGGGTTTGCACGTTTAGTCACCCCCTGCGGGGGGTTCACGTGCTTCTTGCGGCGGGAGGGTTTGCAATTTTAGTACAACCCAGAAGCGGCGCCTCATCGCGCTTCGATAGCGTGAGCAGCGCAGGAAGCCTTAGTGGGTGGCGTGGAGGGTCTATGACCCTCCACATCCTCTTAAAAGAGGCGCGAAGCGCCGATAATTCGTTATAAAACAATGATTTATCTGGGGACAGGATAGTTTTTCTTGTTAGCAAACAAACTTATTTTGTTAGCAAACAAACTTATTTTGCTAACAAACAAACTTATTTTGTTAGCAAACAAACTTATTTTGCTAACAAACAAACTTATTTTGCTAACAAACAAACTCGCTTTGTTAGCAAACAAACTTATTTTGTTAGCAAACAAACTCGCTTTGTTAGCAAACAACTTTTATTTGCCGGCAAAAAAACCGGTT
>JAITHF010000057.1 GCA_031280115.1 Spirochaetaceae bacterium
ATACGGTAGGAATAGAGGGGAATAACTGCCGCTTACGGAACCTTGCGCGCCGGGCGTTTCGGAGAACATGCTGCTTTTTCAAAAAGCCCTTTAATCATAAGCGGGTCTTTGATACGGCCTTCTCCTACATCAATTATGGCTTCGATTGAAGTAAATCATACTTTGTGAGCCGCCTCCTTATAATGAATTACCGGCGCTTCGCGCCTTTTTGGGAAGAATTTGGGGGCTTTTTTACCGGCGCTTCATGTTTCGCGTATTCTTCTGCGAACTTCGCGTAAGGGAACAGCCTTCGGCTGCCCCCAAACCCCCGCTAAAGGCTTCCTGCGCCGCGCCACTAACGCCATCAAAACGCGGTGAGGCGCCGCTTCGGGGTTGTGACTAAACGTGCAAACCCGCTCACAACAAGAAGCACGTGAAACCCCCGCAGGGGGTGAAACAGCCGGAGGCTGCCCTTCGGGGGGTTGACAGGGAGCGCGGAGGGAGTATACTGAAACTATGCTTCAAAGGAAGTGGGGTGGAACTCCCCCGCTATCCCGTAACTGTTACCGGAGACGGTTTCGTCAAAGACAGCCACTGGCCCCTTGCCGGGAAGGCTGACGAAAACGGCTTGATCCGGAAGCCAGGAAACTTTGGCATACCTTTTATTTTTATTTTTTAGGCTTCGAGGATTGAGCCTTGAGAAAAATTTCCGCCTTTCGGTTTTTTAAGAACTTTTTAGAACATAAAAAGGGCGCTTTTCTTCAAGAAACTCTTGCTTTGGAGCAAGGAGCGTTATCATGGGTACCAAAAAACCGCGCATAAACCCGCGGACCGCCGGCTTCTCCCTCGTGCTGGGAGCACTCGTATTTCTTGCCGCATCCTGTGACACAGGAAGCGATGACACAGGCCCGATTACCGGTACATGGCTTGCCAGCTTTGGGGATAATTATACTATAACCGCCAGTACCATTAGTTATGATGACAACTATGATGATCCGGAATACGAAATGAGTTTTACCGGAATAATCGAAGACCATACTGCTTTTACCCAATCAGCAGGCATTATTTATTTTAAATATACTGTGCCGAATGAAACAGATTTATTAAACAAATATAACGCCCTGTATTGGAAATCGCTGACCAGTTCAACGGTAGAATTATCTATTGCGACAAGCGCGGATTATTCCAATCCGGCTGTTGCTACTTTAGAAGAAGCCAAAACAAAGTTCACTTTAAATAATACAGGAGATTGGGTTACTATTTGGGGCGGCCCCTATACCAAGCAATGAGTACACCCCTGTTCATCCTCTTGTTTCTCGCGTTTCTTTCCCTCCCGCCGGCGTTCGCCCAAGAGGAGCCGCCTCCTCCGGCGCAGGAACAGGAGCAAAAACAGGAACAGGAAGAAACCGAGTGGGATGAAGCGCCGGCCTTCACCGACCAGGAGGGCATCACCGTTACCGGCACCAGGGAAACAAGCCAGCAAATGGCGGTGGTGGAAAAAGACGAGATCCAGCGCCGCGCCGCCCCTGACCTTGCAACCCTCCTCCAAGAGGCCCTTAACCTTGGGGTTACCCGCTACGGCGGCTACGGAAACCAGACGGACATTAACCTGCGGGGCTTTGATTCAGAGCGGGTGGCCTTCCTCATTGACGGGGTGCCGGCGAACTCGGCCCAGGACGGCAGTTTTGACATAAACCAGCTGGGGCTCGAAGAAATCGAGCGTATCGAGGTCATCTACGGCGGGTCTGACACCAAATATAACGTGTCAGGCGCCCTTGGCGGGGTCATTAACCTTATTACCGTGAAAAAGCGGGAAAAAGGGCTGCGCGCAGGGATAGTGATGTCCAATACTGCAAGCCTTCCGGGAGAACACACCGGGCGCGGCGGCGAAAGGGAGGATCCCCGCTTTGAAGACCTGCTTGACACCCAGCATTACGGCTTCTCCGTGTCCTACGGAGGCCCGCGTTTTTCGGCGGCAGGCAGCGCCTTTGCAAACCATGCGAAAAACCACTTTCTCTTTAAGGATTATCTTGGCATAACCCGCCGGAAAGACCACAACGAAGTGTGGGACACAGGCGCCTCCGTGTCCGGGGTCTGGGACTTCTTGGACACAGGGAGGCTTATAAGCTCCTCCGCGTTTTACTGCGCTGACAAGAACATCCCCGCCTCCGGCTTTTCAAGCGCCTTCGGCATCCAAAAGGATGCGTCGTTCAGGCAGAATATTATGCTCGATATGCCCCGGGCCTTCCGGGACGACCTTGCCGCCGAAGGGTCCCTCACCTGGCACCTCGCCGGACGGGGCTACGAGCCGCCTTCCGGCGCCGCGTCCCAGCACACCCAGCACAGCCTCTCCCTGATAAACCGCTGGGCATGGTTCCCTGTTGACCGCCTTACCCTCCGGGCCGGCTGGGACTACCGGTATATAAACCTTGACTCAACTGATATGGGGGGCAGGGACCGGCACGACGGGGGGCTGTACGCCACGGTTGAATACTGCGCGGCTGATACGCTGCGTATCATCCCGTCCCTCAAGGCGGTGTTTTCCTCCGGCAAAGAGGCGCCTGTCGTGCCGGTGCCCAAACTGGGGATTATCTGGAACATAACCGAAGAGGCGGCGCTTAAAAACAACTACTTCCGCAGTTTCAAACTGCCGGACTTCGAGGACCTGTACTGGTCAGGCGGCGGCGGCGCGGGCAATCCGGATCTCAAGCCCGAGGACGGCTGGGGCGGAGACATCGGGGGAGTCTGGCATCACCGCGCCTTCCGTCTTGAAGCGGCGTTTTTTGCCCAGTACACAAGCGATTCTATTCATTGGGCCTCGGCCTCAGGGGTATGGCGGCCTGAAAACGTGGGCGCCGCGGTGTTT
The DNA here is from genome assembly GCA_031280115.1 of Spirochaetaceae bacterium. GTDB lineage: Bacteria > Spirochaetota > Spirochaetia > Treponematales > Breznakiellaceae > JAITHW01. The sequence continues at coordinate 2,846 of JAITHF010000057.1, forward strand.
TTCGGCTTTGACGGCTCCCTGCGGGCCGCGCTCCCCCTGCCGAACGGAAAGTTGGGGCCCTTTGTGAAAATCACCCCCTCCCTTTCGGCGCAGTACCTGCGGAGCTACCTCCTGAGTTACGGCTACGGCTTCGGCTCTGACAAGCGGATTCCCTATATGCCCGAACTTGCTATCACCGGGGCGCTCGACATAGCGTGGGCCTCAGGTTCGGCTGTCATCTCGGTCCGGTACGAAAGCCTGCGCTACGCGGACACCGCAAACTACGCCAAACTAGACGCCTGCACCCTTGTAAGCGCCTCTGTAAACCAAAACATCGGCAGGTACGCTGCCGCGTTTGCCGCGCTGCGTAATATCCTTAACCAATCCTATCAATCGTTTGCGGATTACCCTATGCCCGGGCTGACCGTAACCCTGGGGATGCGCCTGCGGTTTGATATACCCCGACAGGAAACACCATGAACAGCACCTACTTGGCGTATTCGTTTTTGTATGACGACGCCGCTGACCTGCGGTGCGATTTCGAGCTTTTAACCGACGAGATTGCCAGCATGACCGGCCTCCTGCGCTCCCTCCTTAGCCGGCAGGACGCGGCGGCGCTGCCGGAGGCCCGCTCCGACCTTGAGCGGGTCAACCGGCTTGTCTATCATCTTAACCCGTCCCTGCGCGCCGGCGTCGGGGTAACCCCTGAAGAGCTGGCCTGGCTCCACCGGAAAACCATGTCCCTCCAAGAGGCGGCGCAGGACCATATCCCCCGCACCCTCGAAGGAGAACCCACTTTTCTTATCCCCCAAGGCTGTACGCCGGCGGCGCTGTCCCATGTCTTGCGGTGTAAATGCAAGACCCTTGCGCGGCTTGTAAGCCGGCACCAGCAGGGGGGGCATGAGGTTGACGAGCTTGTCTTTGACTTTGCCAACCTCCTTTCCGGTTATTTTTATTCCCTTGCTTTGGCGCTCAACAAAAGCCGGGGCGAGAAAGAACAGCTGTTTATAAGCAGGGCCTATTAAGATGCGCCTGTCCTCTGCCGTTTTGTTTGGCATCATAGGCGCCCTTGCCACCCTCTCCTGCGCCAAAGAGCCTAAGCGCGAACTCTTTGACCGTGCCGGCAGAAAAATCACGGTTGG
>JAITHF010000085.1 GCA_031280115.1 Spirochaetaceae bacterium
GTCAAGGTCGAAGCGGTAGGCGTCCTCAAGGTACGCCGGGTATATTTCAATCGTGTCCCCCCGGCGCCGGAAGTTCCCCCGCTCAAGGACCGCGTCGTTCCGCTCGTACTGGAGTTCCACAAAGCGCCGCATAAGCGCGTCAGTGTCAATCACCGCGCCTTTTTTCACCTCCGCGGTCATAGCGCGGTAAAATTCCGGCGTGGCAAGGCCGTAGATGCAGGAAACCGTGGCCACGATGATGACGTCTTCCCGTTCCATAAGGCTGCGCGTGGCCGAGAGCCGGAGCCGCTCTATCTCCTTGTTGACCGAGGCGTCTTTTTCGATGTACAGGTCCCTGCTCGGCACATAGGCTTCCGGCTGGTAATAATCGTAGTAGGACACAAAATACTCAACCGCGTTATGGGGGAAGAAGTCCCGGAACTCCCGAAAGAGCTGGGCCGCCAGTGTTTTATTATGGCTTACGATGAGGGCGGGCATCTGTACCGCCTCGATTATCTTAGCCATAGTAAAGGTTTTGCCTGAGCCGGTTACCCCCTGTAAGGTTTGGAACCGGTTTCCGGCCTTGATGCCTGCGGCCAGAGCCGCGATAGCTTCCCCTTGGTCCCCGGCGGGGCCGAAGGGCGAAACAACTTCAAATGGACGCATACCGCCAGTATGGGGCAAACCGCCGCCTTCTACTACCCCCTGCCGTAGCTTGAGCCACTGAAACAGCCTCCGGCTGTGTGCAGGCTGGGAAGGCTGGCCGATACTCTATAGTATGCGAAGATTGATAATGAAAAGCATCCTGCTTCTCCTGGGGATTTTCACGGCTGCCGCGCAAAACCCCGAACACACGGATCCGGCGGTTCTTGCCATGTCTGAAACAGGCCCTTACTCCATCGTGGAACGGTCAGACTGGCGCCGGTATAATGACGGAAAATATATAGGCTTGGTGCGCCATGAAGTCAGAGCCTCTATTCTTCCCAAACGCGCCGAAAAAAGCGCCGCCGCGCCGGATGCCCTCCTGTATCAGGGCAATTTCTTTGTGCTGCAAAATACCCTGCGGGATATGCGGCAGAGCGCCCAGGCCGTTGACGCGGTGGTTCCGGTAAGCTTCCAGATTAAAGGGAACGGCGGGATGGTGATAGAAAACGATCAGGGCTTCCCGGCCTTGCGCGGCTTCCCCACCTTTCCCGCCCAGAAAGTCGTGCCCGGCTTCAAGTGGCGCGCCCCGGGAAACCGCGCCATAGACCCCCTTAATACGGGAAAACCCGTGGTTATTCCCTTTACCGCGGACTACGAGTACAAGGGGGTTGAACTGTATAAAGGGATCGCGGTGCATAGGATATACGCCACCTACGCCTCCCAGTATTCCGGGGGGCAGAGCTACGCCAGCGTGCGGGGAAGCCATAAGGTGGATATTCTGATTAACGCGGCAAACGGCCTCCCCCTCTTTATGCGGGATACCCTGGTGGAAACGTATGTGCTTTCCGACAATTCCACTGTGAAACTCGACGGCTTTACCCTCACCTTCGGCACCGGCATCGTGCCGCTTGACCGGGGCGCGGTGATAGACGCCTTGGAAAACACCCTGGGCATTCCCAGCAAGCCGCCTGAACCGGAAACCGCGCAAGAACCCGCGGCGCGCCCCCCGCTTCCAACAGACGCCCTGGGGGATTTCCAGCTTGAGCCGGTCCCGGAAGGGGTGCGCCTTACAGTGCGGGACATCCGCTTTGCGCCGGACTCAGACCAGTTTCTTCCCGGGGAAACGCCGAAGCTCGACCTCATCGCTTCGGCGCTCAAGCAGATACCGGACCGGGGATTCTTCGTGGAAGGCCACACCGCTTCCACCGGAAACCCGGGAAGCGAGATGGAGCTTTCGATTAAACGGGCGAAACGCATGGTTGACGAGCTTATAAGCCGCGGCATAAGCGCGGACCGCTTTACCTACAAGGGATCCGGCGGCACCAAGCCTGTGGGGGATAACGCCACCAACGCCGGCAGGATCCGCAACCGGCGGGTGGAGATTACTATTCTTGAATAACAATCAGGAAGGGGCGCCCCCTGAAGGAGCGCCCTTTTGGCGGGGGCCGCCGGTTCTCGCGTAATACGCGGCAAGTTTCTGTACCGCCTCCGCGATTTCCGCAGGCTCCTCGAATACTGCGATGCCCCGCTCCTCAAGGGACTGCCGCGCGGCAGGGCCGATTTTGGCGGCCAGCACCGCGGTGCAGTCCGCCAGGGCCTCAAGCGCGGACGCCATGCCGGATGCTGCATGATCCCCGCACTGGCAGAGCGGCGCCACTGGCCGCCGCTCAAAAACCGCGCTCGCGCCGCCGGCTTCTATGTCAATAATATAAAACCACTTGGACCGCCCGAAGTGTTCGTTTATCAGAACCCCGTCGATACTGGCAATCCCGACCCTCCAGCTCATGGCTGCTCCTTCCTCATGGCGGCGCCCGCGCCGCGGCGGTGCATGGATGCTACTCTTCCCAGAGCCAGGTTGAAAGATACCGCTCCCCTGTGTCAGGAAGCACGGCCACAATGGTTTTGCCCTTGTTTTCAGGCCGCTTCCCAATAGTAAGCGCCGCCTCAAGGACCGAGCCTGAGGAAATGCCCACCAAAATCCCCTCTTCTTTGGCAAGCCGGCGGGCAATAGTACCGGCTTTCACCTCGTCGGTCTGGTAGATTTCGTCTATAAGATCTTTGTTATAAACTTGCGGCACAAAACCGGCGCCTATCCCCTGTATCTTGTGGGGGCCGCTCTGGCCGCCTGAGAGAACCGGCGAGGCAGAAGGTTCCACTACCGCCACTTTCACCGAGGCTTTCTTGGATTTAAGGTATTTCCCCGCGCCGGTAACGGTCCCGCCGGTTCCAACCCCGCCTACCAGAATATCCACGGCCCCTTCGGTGTCGTTCCAGATTTCAGGGCCGGTAGTGCTCTCGTGGATAGACGGGTTAGCCGGATTGTTGAACTGCTGGGGGATGAACGAGTTGGGAATAGTTGCGGCAAGCTCTTCGGCTTTGGCAATGGCGCCCTTCATGCCTTTGGCGCCTTCGGTCAGTTCCAGTTCGGCGCCCAGGGCTTTAAGCAGCTTCCGCCGCTCAATGCTCATGGTTTCCGGCATGGTGAGGATGATGCGGTATCCCTTGACTGCCGCCACAAACGCCAGGCCGATACCGGTGTTGCCGCTGGTGGGCTCAATAAGCACCGTGCCGCTCTTAATCTGCCCGCTCTTCTCGCCGGCCTCAATCATCGCCAAGGCGATACGATCCTTTACGCTGGAAAAGGGGTTAAAGGATTCCAGCTTCGCGTATATCACCGCCTCGCTCTCATTGAGCTTATTGATTTTAACTATAGGGGTATTCCCTATGAGATCCGTGATTCTTTGAACTCGTGCCATACAAGCCTCCCGAAATGATTCGCAGGTATAAATACCTAGTAAACATTGGGAGATTATCCACCAGTCTCCAAAAAGAGTCAATACGTTTTCAAATAATTCACGCCGGTTCTGGTAAAAGTTTTTTTCACTTCCGGCGGCAGAGTGAAGGGATAGATATGGTGCAGGTCCGGGGCGCCGCCCGCCCGGTCCGGGGCGATGGTTTCGGCAGCCAGCAGGCGGTTCGCTTCATGGAGTTCAGGCCGGTACTCAAAGTGCATATTGTCATAGAGCGCCCACCTGCCGCCCCAGATAAAGCCTTCGTTCTCAAAGGCCCGGACGACCTCTGCCGGCGGAATCCAGCGCCGCTCAAGGGGCACGGTCATCCAGTTATCATTAAAGGCCCGTTCCCAGAGCCAATATATAGCCTTGTTCCCGGCCTCTTTCGGCTTAGGCTGGATGTCCACCGCAAGCCCCCAGCTGTGATAGCTCATTCGTCTGGTTCCCTGTATTTGCCGCCAGTTATACCCGCCCGCTGAATCAATAGAAGCGATAAAGGCGGCGGCTTCCGGATTTTCCCGGGCAAGGCCGGTGATACGGGCGTCTATCCGCCGGATTGCTTCGGCGATGCGTTCATGCACCACGATCTGCCTGCCTAAGAAGGCCGTTTTCACCTGACGGAGTTCTACCTCCCGCCTGGTTATGCCGCCGTAGAGGGCCGCCCGGAAGCCGTTATGCGGCTCATCCCCGCCAAGCCGCGCCTCCCGGCCCCCTCTGTTTCTGAGGGCTTCGATTTGTTCGGGCCCATAGCCTGACGGGTCGGGAATCTCCTTGGGGTACAGCATGAAGGGCTGGGGCCTGTAGGATTCCCACTGGTGTCTTAGGTCAGACGGGAGAATCCGCCCCTGGGCCCAATAAAAGACCTGCCCTTCCACAACGGCGGCCCAATCTCCGTCAGCGCGCATGATTTTTGTGATTTTATCTGGAAAGGTATGCTGGAAGCTGGTGAAGACCAGCGCGGCGTCCGGCTCCTGCGCTTCCAAGAGGGCCGCGCACCATAGAGAGAGGGCAATTATTTTCATAGCGGCACTATACCCGCCGCCCCTCTCCAGGTCAACCCCTGAAGAACAGGCTGCTAGTGGAGCATGATTTGGCCGCCTGTGACCGGCACGGCTTGGCCGGTTTCGTACTCCTGCTCGATAATATAGTAGAGCGTCCGCATCACGTCCAAGCCGGTACACCCGCGCCGCATGGGAATCTTTGCCTCGTAGAAGGCTCTCACGTCCCCCGGGGTGCGGGCGCCCGGCACCTTGCCGGTTTTGAGATACTGGGCGAACAACCCCTTCTCAGGGTCAGACCAAAGGGGGCCGTCAAAGAAATTGCCCGGGCAGACCGCGTTTACCTTGATGTTATAGCTGATAAGCTCAAGGGCGAAGCTGGCAGCAAGCCCTATGGAACCAAACTTCCCGCCTGCGTAGGCGCCGTTCTTGTTGGAACCTTCCAAGCCGGACTTGGAGTTAATCTGAATAATATCGGTCTTCCATTCCGGCGCGGTCCAATGCTGGCGGCGCAGGAGGCGGGCGCACTGCTTTGCCATGATAAAAAAGCCCGTGTAGTTGACCGCCGTTACCTGATTAAACGACGCAAGGTCTTGGTCCAGCACGCTTCCGGCCTGCACGATGCCGGCGCTGCTGATACAGATGTCAAGGCCGCCGGTCCGCCGCGCAAGGGTCTTGAACAGGGACACCACCGAGTCCTCGTCGGAAACATCCACTGCCGCCGGAATCGCCGCGGTACGCTTCTCCTCCCGGTTTATCTCTTCTGCAAGGCGCCGGGCCCCTTCTTCATTGCGGTCGGCGATAAACACGGCGGCGCCGGAAGAGGCAAGGCCCCGGACGATTTCCGCGCCGAACCCCTGGGCCCCGCCGGTTACCAGGGCGATTTTATTCTTGACCACCTGGTGCCGGCGCAGCGCCGAAAGCGCCGGCGCTTGGGAAGCGCCCCGCTCCTGAGGCGTGGCGTCTTGGGACAGCCGGCGCTTCTCCGCTTTATCAATATCCTCGTCTATCCAGTACACCGCCTCAAGGGTTTCCCCCCGCTTTACCGCGACGCAGGTGGGCTGTTTCTTCCGATGCGCCGTGGCGGCCTCCACGCCGGCAGGCGCCATGTCGAACTCCCAGGCGGTGTAGGACTCCTGAAACAGCTTTGCCGCCCCTGCTTCGTCAAAATGCTCGCCCCACACGGCGCTTAAATCCACTTGCAGCGCCTGAGACGGCGCCGCCCGGACCTCCCCGGGAACAACCACGCGGCTTTCCCCTGAAACATTGATACCTATTCCCCGTATCAAGGGCGCTAAAAATATATCCATAGTTCTCGTATCCTCTTCTGTTGTCTGGGTTCTACGCATCCTTTCATATCTATCGTATCCCATCTTTCGCGTTTCGTATAGGGTTGGGGATTTTTATCCGATACCCGGCAATCCTTCCCGCAGTTTCCGGGCCAGGGCGCAGGCGGACTCCTCCGGACGGCTCCGGTCAAGCTCCCGCCCCAGGGCCGCGTAAAGCTTAAGGCGTTTTGCAAGGGGCGCGGCGGCATAGGGGTTCTCCGGCGAGAAAAGGCCGAAGCGCGGCTCAAGGGAGGCAAGGCGCTCGTGGGCGACAAGCGCCCAGGTGCTGTCCGTGAGGCGGCGGAAGTCCGGCAGCTGGGCTTCCGGGCAGGAGAACGGCTGGCGGGGGCTGTTGATGTCCATGCCGGAGATCTCCATAAACCCCTTTTCCGCGCAGAGGCGCTGGACCCGGCTGATTTGAGCGCGGGTGTTACGAGGGGGCATATAGGTTACGGCGCTGAAGCCCAGGGCCGAAAGCTCGTCGAACAGGGCGTCCAGGTAGGCGTCTTCAAAGGCTTCCGCTGCCTTGTCCAGGGTGGGGGACTTCCCCACGTCCCCAAGGTAGGCATACGCCGGCACCGCGCCTATGGCGCGGGCAAAGCCGGTAAGGGTTTTTGCGGGGATACATTCATCTTCAGCGGGCTGGATGAACACCTGGGGCAGGAGGGTCGGCTTGAGGGCGCCTACCAGATCAAACAGGTAGCAGGGGTTTGCCTCGTTTGCAAGCAGAGCCTCTGTTTCCGGGGGCAGGCTCAGGCCGAAGCGGGTTTTAATGGCCTGCAAGAGCGGCGCTCCCGGGCCAAGGCGCCGGATAAAGAGCCGCGCCGCTGCGGCAAGGAGGTGCCGCTCGGTTAGGGTGCCGCCCCGGGGGTACAGGGACATTTTGAGGAGGTCTTCCTGCATATCAAGGGCGGGAAAGCCCTTGTCTTCAAGGAGGGCGCTGAGGCGCGCGGCCATGGCGCAGATGCGTTCAAAACGGGCGGCGCGGATAGGGGCGAGGAATTCCTGGGCCTGCGGCAGGGACGGCGCGGGGATGCCTTGGACGGTCATATACCCAATCCCCAAAGAGTCGGGGTTATTGATTTTACGGTCCCGAAGCGGGCTAGGGCTGCCGTCTTGGGAGGTCTTGAAACTTGCCCGGGCTTCAAAGCCGCAGCAGCATCCTATGCCGAGGCACGCGGCGGCGGCGCGCATTTCCTCGGCAGCGCCTGTTGAGTCGTGATCCACCGAACCTGCGGCTTCAAGGCCGGCGTCCCATGCTCTGAGCGCGGCCATGCTGGGGGTATAGGGGCTAAAGCTGTACACCGTATGGATATGGTTATTTACCCCGCTGGTATTCGCAGGCCCGCGGGGGGGTATTTCCCGCAGCGCCGCCAACCGTTCCTGAGGTTCTTTATGGGGGTCATTGATAACAGGAAAGAGGCGTAAAAGATATTCGTACATACCGATAACTATACCCCGCATCCTCCCAATCTGCAACAGCCTGCGCCCCCCAGCCTGCGGCTGTTTCACGTGCTTCTTGTGGCGAGAGGGTTTGGGGGTTTAGTCACAACCCAGAAGCGGCGCCTCACCGCGCTTTGATAACGCACGGGCGCGAGGCAGGAAGCCTTTAGCGGGGGTTTGGGGGAACTGGTTCCCCCAAATTCTCTTCAAAGAGGCGCGAAAGCGCCGGCAGCCTCCGGCTGTTTCAGCAGTCGTCGTTTGCACTATGAGTCGCAAAATAGGAAGCGCCGGTAAAAAAATCCCTCAAATCATCTTCGAGAAGCGGCG
>JAITHF010000094.1 GCA_031280115.1 Spirochaetaceae bacterium
GGGATAAATCGGAGGCGGAGATACGCGAAACACAAAACCGTGTATTTGAGGCTTTTCCTAAAGACAGGTACGACCATATCGATACCTATTTCAAGGATTTCGACGGCAACAGGTTGGCCTATCTTGGGAAGAGTATCATGGAAGGTTTGAGCAAGGCGGATATTGCGGTATTCTGCTCTAATTGGGAGCAGTATGACGGCTGCCGCTGCGAGCATTTTATAGCGGCGCAGTACAAGATACCGTGCGCGTATGTCAGATAGCATTTTTACCGCCGTTCATAATGGCGTTCTGTGTGATGATGAGGGACAAATGAAGCAGTACACCGGGGTTAAGATTGTACAGGCGGAACCGGAAGCCAAGGGCGGGGTTCAGGGCTATAAGGTAGTCTATCTGGAGCCGGATAAGCCGGACTATGCAAGTTGGCGTCCTGCCGGCGTGTTTGAGCGGCGCAATCGGGAAACTTCGGCCATGCCTTTCTCGCTTGCTTTGGAAACGGCGCGTAAGGAAGCGAAGGTAAGCCGGAGGGAACGTGAAACTGCTGCCTTCCGTGAAGGTAATTTCCTAACCTGTTTCGGCTCTACAGTGTGCGCTGCTTTTGGAAGCTCCTGATAGAGCGTGAACTCGTATACATAACAGGAAAAACCGGCGGGCGTACGCCCGGTTCATCATAAAACCGGTATTTTGCCGCGGACATTTCCCAATTCATATATACCGGGTATACCCCGGAATTATCAAAAGAAAATTGTTTATTCATATTCACCCGCGTTCTGGTCAAGAATAGTTTTGTTTCCCTCGATATCTAAGGCGCGTTCATAACACGATAAACTGTCGGTTGAAACAGAACCGCCGGGACTAATATCCAGTACCCCCAACGCTTCCGCCCGTGTACGGACAGTATCAAACCGCGCTTTATCTTCCCGTGAAAGCCCTGTTTTCAGAGTTTCTTTAGCCATTGAGTATATCTCTCTTAAAATACATTCGGAACTCCGCGCGCCCCATAAAGGATTCCTGCCTCGCGCCCTTTCTCTGCGGCTCCGGCGGGCGTTTTGTTGGTTCCAAGAAACTTTATTTTGGATACAAGAAACTTTATTTTGGATACAAACCAACTTATTTTGGATACAAACAATTTTATTTTGGATACAAACCAACTTATTTTGGATACAAGAAACTTTATTTTGGATACAAACAACTTTATTTTGGATACAAACAACTTTATTTTGGATACAAACCAACTTATTTTGGATACAAAATAAACTATCCTTTCCCCGTATAAATCATTATACTATAACGAATTATCGGCGCTTCGCGCCTCTTTGAAGAGTTTTTGGGGGAACCAGTTCCCCCAAACCCCCAACCAACGGCTTCCTGCTTTGCGCCAGTGCGCCTGCGAATTCCGCTGAGGCGCCGCTTCAAGGTTGTGACTAAAATTGCAAACCCAATCGCCGCGAGAAGCACGTGAACCCCCCGCAGGGGGTGACTAAAATTGCAGACCCTATCGCTACAGGAAGCACGTGAACCCCCCGCAGGGGGTGAAACAGCCTACGGCTGCGGACTTGAAAAGGATGCGGGAGAGAGCCATAATACGGTATGGCCGGAACGCTTTCGCCTTACCATCTGGGTAAGGCTCGTGAATGGTATAACCTCTTTAGTGTGTTCAACTCCCTGTCATGGTCCTTTCTGGCAGGCAATATTATCATCCTCTTTGCGATGCGCCTCAACGCATCCTCCACGATTATCGGTATCTTGAGCGCCCTGCTCTACGGCGCTTACTTCTTCCTGCCCCTAGGGAAACTCATTGCCCGCAAATGCTCCATCGTGGCAATCTTTAGTATCACCTGGATCTGCCGCTCCCTTGCGATGATAACTCTTGCGGCAGTGCCCTTCGTGGACTCCCCTGAACTTGCTATGAACCTTATAATTCTGGGGGTAAGCCTCTTTCATGTGATACGCGGGGTGGGCATGATAGGCAATAATCCGGTCCTCAGCAACCTCGCCTCCGGGCCGGACCGGGGGAGCTACATGACCCAAATCCAGATTATAAACAGCGCGGTCGCCATGTTCTGCGGCTTTTTCATCGCCCTGGTGCTGGGGCGGGACCCGCCGCTGTACCTGTACGCGCTTATTATGGCGGCAGGGATTATCTGCGGGGTCTTGAGCGGCTTTCTCATGCGGAAAATACCGGAGCCTCCGGTGGAGGACACGGGAAAAAAAGCCGGCTTCTTCACGGCAGCCAAAGAAGCCGCGGCCAGCCGGCCTCTGAGACGGTTTATCATTATCTTTTTTCTTATGGCCCTGGTGTCCGCAGTCTCCCGCTCGTTTATCATCGTGTACAGCCGCGAGGTTTTTGCCCAAAGCGACGGCATGGTGTCCCTCTACTCGGTGTTCGGCGGCCTTGGGGTGCTCCTTATCGGGCTTTTGAGCAAGTTTCTCGTTGACCGTATCGGCGCGAAACCCATCTTTATTGTGTGCGTCATCATCGGCCTTGCGGGAATGATGCCGGTAATCCTTATTCCCGAAAGGCTTGCGGAAACCGGCTCTTCAGGGGTGCTCTTTTTAAGTTTTCTCTTCTTCATTATTAATTTCGGTTTTCTGGGCGCCGAAGGCATTGCCCAGACCTACTTTCTGGCGCTGGTGCCTATGGAACTCATGCTTGACATGGGAATCCTCTATTTCTTCGTGTTCGGCGTTGCCGGCGCGGGCGGCTCCTTTCTGGCCGGCCTGTTTCTTGACGCCCTCAGCGGGAGCGGCCTTTCGGTCTTCACGGCGTTTCAGATACTCTTCGGTATCCTAAGCGGTATTACCGCGCTGGCCCTGGCGCTCCAGCGCCAGCTTGTGCCTTTGGGGGCCCTGCCGTTCAGGGGCGCTCTTGAGGTGATGTTTTCCCTGCGGGACCTGCGGGCCATAACCCTGCTTGAAAAATTAAACAAGAGCAAAGATTCGATTGAGGAGGAGGCGCTGCTTAACGCGCTCCACGGCACCCCGTCGCAGCTGGCGCTTAAAGGGCTTCTTGCGCGGGCCCGCTCCCCCCGCCTTGCGGTGCGGATGGAGTCGCTGCGCGCCATAGAAGCCCTGGCCGCGCTGGACGCGGGCGCGGAACAGGCGCTCATGGCGGACATGGTACGCAACCCCTTTACCACCGCGTATATTTCCGCCCGTATTCTGGGGAACCATCAGGTATTCGCGGCAACGCCGATTTTGCGGGAACTGGCGCTCTCCGAAGATTATATGCTTGCCGGCGAAGCGGTTATCGCCCTTGCGAAACTGGGGGACCAGGAGTTCCGCCCCCATATCGAGGAGATTATCCGCAAGACCTGCAACCCCCGGCTCAAAATCATGGGGGTTGAAGCCTTTGGGATATATAAATCGCTCCATTCCCTTTCGGTACTCCTTGATATACTGCGGGTTCCAGACCCGCCGCCGTACCTGAGCGACGAAGTGGTGCTGGCTATGGCGGACATTCTGGATATTCAATCCGGTTTTTACCCCCTTCTCACGCGGTTTCTTGAGGACGAGTCTCTGGCGCCCACGCTGGCCGCGGACCAGGCGGAAGCGGCGTTTGAGTATTACCGGAACACCAGCAAAGGGTTGTTTTACAAGAAACAGCGGGACTTTGCGGCCCGGGACGAGCAGGCCCGTTCCCTGTTGCCGGCGGTGGCGGCGTTTGCCCGGGACTCTGACGGCGGCGCCCTGTCCCGCTGGATATGGCGCCTTCCTGAGGGGGCGGCCAACCCCGTAACCCAGACGGTTATGGCGGAAGCGGCGCTGGACGACGAACTTACCGCCTATAACAGGCTGCGCCTCCTTATTGTCCACTGGTCGTCCTGTACGCTCAGGCTCTTAACCAAGCCGGCGCGCGCGGGCAGCCGGCAAAACGGAGGGACATAGGGGGGCATAAGGGGCATAGATCCAGAAGGGGGCAGGGAAGGCAGCCCCCGCGGGGGGCAGGAAAGGCGGCGCCCTGGGGGGAGGCCGGAAAAAGGGGCTTCCCCCAGATATATGAGGGAAGCCCCGCACAGGAGGTAATAAAAACTAAAAAAGGTTGTCTGACAAGCGGAAATTTTCAGGAGCCAAATTTTCCCACGGAGACGGCTCAAGCACGTCTTTATCAATCTGAATATAAATTTTAGGCTCATATTCAGCAGCAGGGCGCAGGGCGTTCTGACTGTTAAGATACCCCAGATTAGCCCCGGGCCCCGGAAGGCTCCCGGGCTTCTGGCGCACCATCGTGTCAGGGTCCCTGGTTATAACATCCCAGGTGCGGGCCGAATCCGAATACAGCGCCAGCGCCCTGGACCGGTACGAAAGGTCTCCGGTGCGGTCCGTAAGCGCCTCAAGGGTAACGCCGAAATTGTTCCGCGTTACCATAAGCCGGCCTGCAAGGTCCATGTGTTCCTCGTATTCTCTGGGATCCAGCTGGGGCAGGCGGGCGCGGTCAGCCGCAAGCATATCCATAAGGTAACTATAATACCCCTGGGCGATTTTATAATCCCCCCGCATATACGACGTGTTCCCCAGGGCGTTAAGAAGCCGGCGGTTGAACGGCATATCAGACGAAGCCTTAACAAAATGTTCAAGCGCGGAAGACCATTGCTGCTGGTAATAATAGGCCGCCCCCATCCGGTAGCGCATCTCAGGCGGGGACCAGCCGTTCTCCTCGGAGCGGATATAATACTCAAGGGCGGTCCTCATGTTCCCGTCTTTGGTAAAATACTCAAGGTCCCCCATGTCCGCGTAGAGCCGCCCGAACCGGGGGGAACGGGCCACAAGGTCCCGTTCCAGGGCGTCTTCGTAAATATGGATGCCCTTGAGCAGGTGTTCTTCGGCGGCGAAGAACTGCCGCCCGCCGACCAGCACCTCGGCATAGCGCTGTTCCGCGTCTATCCGGTAGTTTATGCGCTGCACCGATTCTTCAGGCGCCGCGTCAAAGGTCTTGATGGCGTTCCGCAGGGTTATCTCCTCGTCGCCGGGGTTCTTGAAATAGCGGTAATACCGCGCAAGGTGGTAATGCGGTTCAGGAAGGTTTTGGTCTGCCTTTGCCGCGCGTATAAGAATATCCCGTATGCCTCCAATCCGGCCTGCATACTCGCTCGGCACCCCTGGGACCTCCTCGAATTTCTTGTCCAAAAGATACCCGCCCAGCTCTGTAAGGCCCATAGGGGTAATTTTATTGTTCGTATTGCCCATAAAGTATTGCTGCAAGGGAAGCACCTCTTTCAGGTTGTCAGTACGGATAAAATACTTCATCATCCGTTCAACCACAGGGCCCGCCCAGCCGTATTTCTCAAGAAGCCTCGCGTAGGCATGGCGGGCAACCTCGTACTGCTCAGGCTCAAGCGCGCCCCATGCAAGCCCGTTGTCCCCCACGGCAAGAAGCGCGTCCTTGTCGTCCACCCGGTAATCCAAAATCTGGCGGCGCAGGAGGCTGTCCGCCTTCTTGTAGTTGGTGAGGTTTGTTTCCATTGCCGCGTAATCCATAACCCCTTTCTTATCTCTGGGGTAGTAGGCCAGAAGAAGGTCGTACTTTTCCCGGGCCGCGATAAACTGCCTGTCGTCCTTGAAGCCCTCGGCGTACCGGTAGAACCACTGTTTCTGCCGGTTGAGTTTGAGCGCCTCGTTAAACCGTTCATTTGCTTTGATATAATCTCCCGCGATGATACGCTCATAGCCTTTCCGGTAAATCGAGTCCGCGTGGAGCGGGGTATAGACAAACCGGTGGGCAAGATAAAAGAGGGACGCTGCTATGAGGGCCACAAAGATAAAGAGCCGGAGAACCGGCACGACCCGGCGGATGAAAATATAGATGATGCTGGCGTGTTCCGCTTCCAGTGCCTCGCCGGTCTTTTTCTCAAAGTTCTTGGGTATCGGAATACTCCGCTCAAGAATCTTGCCGGCCAGGGCCGCGCTTTCCCGCATGGAAGCGCCCTGGGTCAGGGACTTGACGAACTTAGACATGAGGGCCGGTTCGACCGCTTCCTCGGCGATTATCTGTTC
>JAITHF010000099.1 GCA_031280115.1 Spirochaetaceae bacterium
AAAGATTTGACTCAGATTTAGAAAGATTTGACTCAGATTTAGAAAGATTTGACTCAGATTTAGAAAGATTTGACTCAGATTTAGAAAGATTTGACTCAGATTTAGAAAGATCTGACTCAAATACAGACTTTTTTATCTGCGGTTTGTTGGTATATTCAAGCATAGCATACGGTTTGCTGCGGGATAGTGCTGTATGCTCCGGCCTGCCTGTTGAGCCTGCCCCAAATACGCTCAGCGCAGGCTTTTTGGGGGGCTTTTTTACCGGCGCTTCATGTTTTGCGACTCATAGCGCAAACGACGGCTGCTGAAACAGCCTTCGGCTGCCGGCGCTTCTTGTTTCGCGACTCATAGCGCAAACGACGGCTGCTGAAACAGCCTCCGGCTGCCCCCAAACCCCCAACCAACGGCTTCCTGCGCTGCGCCAGTGCGCCTGCGAAGTCCGCTGAGGCGTTGCTTCGGGGTTGTGACTAAAATTGCAGACCCGCTCACCGCGAGAAGCGCCTGAATCCCCCGCAGGGGGTGAAACAGCCTCCGGCTGTTGTGAAAGGGCGCGGTTTGGATTATGCTTTAGAAAAATATCCCTTTGCTAAGCAGGTCTTAATCGATGCGTATGCCTAAAAACAGATTTCTTTCATGGAACAGGATAAGCCTATGATACTGTACGACAGCGGGTTAGTAACCGTATGCCAAGATTACGGCATCATGCTCCCTATCTCCCCTGCCAGAGGCGAAAAGATACTCGCGTTCCTCAGTGAAAAAGGCGCCCTTGACCGGGAACCGCTGAAACCCCTCCTTGATATAAAGGCAGCGCGGCGCCTCTTAGGGGAGGAACAGCCGGCGCTTGCGCGGGCGGACCTTGAGCGGGTGCACCATCAAGCGTTTGTGGCGGCGCTCTACGCTGACGGGCCTGAAGGGGAAAAGAACCTTGAACAGGCGCTCCTTAACGCATGGGAGCTGGTGGATAAAGACGGGAAGCCAAACCGGTACGAACCGAGTAAAAGCGTGAAGCCTTTGAAGGATTTGTTCCGCCTGATTATGGCCCAAGCCGAAGGCACCTACCTGGCGTGCCGCCTTGCCCTTGAACACGGGGGGTTCTGTTACTATCTGGGAGGCGGGATGCACCACGCCCGCCTTGATCACGGAAGCGGCTTCTGCCTGATAAACGACCTTATGATTGCCGCGGAAAAACTGCGGGCCGAACAGCGCGCCTCCCTTGTCTGGGTGATCGACCTTGACGCCCATAAAGGCTGCGGCACTGCCGAGCTTATCGCCGCCGGCAGCCGGCGCACGGCGGTCCATCTTTCAATACACATGGCCTCCGGCTGGCCCCTTGACAGGGAAACCCTTCAAAACGCGCTCCCGAACCGGGCGCCCCTGGTGCCTGCGGACGTGGATATTCCTATCCAGCACGGGGAGGAAGGCCGGTACCTTGAAAAACTGCGCCGGGGTTTGCATCTTCTTGAGGAGCGCTCTTGCGGCGCCGCCCCTGATGTGGCGCTGGTGGTTGACGGCGCGGACCCCTATGAACATGACGGCCTGCCCTCAAGCGCTCTTCTTACGCTGACGCTGGACGAGTGCGCGGCCCGGGATATGGAGGTATTTGAGTACCTGCAAAGCCGGCGTATCCCCTCAGCCTGGGTCATTGCCGGCGGCTACGGGGAACGCGCCTATGAACCTGCCGCACGCTTCCTCCACTCCCTCAGCGCCGCCGAAGCGCGGTGAGGCGCCGCGCCTCTTTTATAGAGAATTTGGGGGAACCAGTTCCCCCAAACCCCCTATAAAGGCTACCTGCGTTGAGCCCGTGCGCCTGCGAATTCCGCTGAGGCGCACCTTCGGGGTTGTGACTAAACGTGCAAACCTGCTCACCGCAAGAAGCACGTGAATCCCCCGCAGGGGGTGACTAAACGTGCAAACCCGCTCGCCACAGGAAGCACGTGAATCCCCCGCAGGGGGCAAACCTGCTCGCCGCAAGAAGCACGTGAAACAGCCTACGGCTGCCCGCAGGGGGTTGACAGGGGCGGGATAGGCTTTGGTATTTTAAACAAATACGCTATTAAGGAGAGGCTATGAAACGGGTTTACAATTTTTCCCCAGGGCCCTCGACGCTTCCGCTTCCGGTATTGGAGCGGGCGGCGCGGGAAATGGGCGACGCATACGGCACCGGCCAGTCAGTTATGGAAATGAGCCACCGGTCAAAGGATTTCACCCCTATCATCGAAAACACCGAACAACTGCTTAGAGAGCTTATGGGTATACCCCCGCGCTACAAAGTGCTGTTCCTTCAGGGAGGCGCCTCCCTTCAGTTCGCCATGATACCCCTTAATATCGCGGCAGCAGAAGCAGGCGGGGCAAGAAAAAAAGCCGCCTACATTGAGACAGGGATATGGGCGAAGAAGGCCGCCGAAGAAGCCGCCAAATATGTGGATGTTGCGGTCCGGGCTTCTTCAGCGGACAAGCGCTACGCCTGCATCCCGCCTGCGCCTGCGCCGGACGCTGATGACGCTTATTATCACATTACGTTGAATAATACGATTGTGGGTACCAAGTGGGGCGCCCTTCCTGAGACCGGCAGGGTGCCGCTTGCGGCGGACGCCTCAAGCTGTATCCTTTCAGAACCGCTTGACGTGTCCCGCTTTGGAATCATCTACGCCGGGGCTCAAAAGAATCTGGGCCCCGCAGGGGCCACGGTGGTTATTATTCGGGAAGACCTTATAGGCCGCGCGCCGTCTTGGACGCCGGCTATGCTCCGCTATGATATACACGCCGAAGAAGGCTCGCTCTATAATACGCCGCCGTGCTACGGGATTTATATGATAGGGCTGGTGCTGGAATGGCTCAAAGACAGCGGGGGCGTTACGGCCATAGCCCGGATGAATCGGGAGAAGGCAGGGCTTTTCTACGGCTATCTTGACTCCTCGCGCCTGTTCCGGCCTCTGGCGGAAAAGCCGTTCCGCAGCCTTATGAACATTCCCTTTGCGCCGCGGGAGGAAGACCCGGCGCGGCGCGGGGCGCTGGAGGAGCGTTTTCTCAAGGAAGCCGCGGCCCAGGGGCTGGTGAATCTGGCAGGGCACCGGCTTGTAGGGGGGTTGCGGGCAAGCTTTTACAACGCTATGCCCAAAGCAGGGGTGGAGGCGCTTATCCGTTTCATGGACACGTTCAAGGCGTTTTAACGGACATCCCCCGACGGGTCAGGTTTTTGATTGAAGACCGGGGCTTTGCGCGGGGCGGAGGAGGAGGCGGCGGCGGCAGGATACGCGAAATCCCGCGCCGCCGCAGGCAGGGAACAACGCGCGCCGCCTGTTCTTCTTTTAAGCAGGTCCCAGTGGTCCGCAAGGCGGAGGTACAGATCGCTTTCGGTGCTGCCCGGAAAGGCCGAGGTCAGAAGCTCGGCGCGGATAACCTCGATACTTGGGGTGTATACTTCGCCGTACCACGAGAAGAGCCCGTCTGAGAACGGGATCTCCTGCGGCAGCCGCTGGTTTATATAATACTTGTGGGTCAAAATGTGCCGGTAAATCATTTCGTACCGCCCGGGCGCGCTGAAATCAAGGCCGTAATCGCCGGTGAGGGCGCCGAAGCTGCTCTCTTCGTAGAACCGGCGCTTCTCGTGGCGGATAACCGCGCGGCGCAGGTCCGAGGCGGTCATGGACGGGCTCACGGCTATCTCGCTTGAAAGGCTGACCACCTCGGCGTCAATCATTTCTATCCCCTGGGACCGCGCCACAGAAACCCGATGGTTGCCGTCCCGCACAAAGTAGACCCCGCCTATCTCGTAGAGCGCGACCGGCGGAAGCGGGATGTCTTCAAGCCGCGCCTGGTCAACCCGTTCCCACCGGCTCCGCAGGAACTCAGAGCGGGGAAAGAAATGCCGGTTGAAGTCCCGGCAGCGCCCCTCGCTCCCTACAATATGCGTAAGAGGCACCGCCTGCATCCCCAGATACACCTGGCGCTTTGGTTTTAAGAGCGCCTTGACCTCGTTGAACGAAAGGAGCGCGTCTTTGTCCCGCCGGTACATAAAGCGCAGCGCCTGCCAAAGGAGCGCTTTTATACGGGCGCGGTTAAAATCTATCGACGACTGCGCGGCGCGCGCGCTCTGTTCCATCGGCATTGTTTCCTTTTTTTTATCTCTTTTTATCTTTTCTAACCGCCGCCGCTGCCGCGAAGTTCCCTCTGCGTTTAGGCCCTGGTGTCGATAACATAATGGCCGTAGGCGTTGATAACCGACGTGGCGTGATAGGGGCTGACCCGCGGCTCCGACAGATCGTACAGGTGCGTATGCCCGTGCACCAGATATTTCGGCTTAAACAGCCGCATAAACCAGAGAAAGGGCTTAAACCCCTGATGGCACCGGTCGGGGCGGTCGTGGACGCCCAAGGGCGGCGCGTGGGTGAGAAGCACGTCCAGAAAGCGCCCCCGCAGGAGCCGGTTAAGAAGGAGGGACGGAAGGATTTTTAAGATAGCAAGGCGCATCTCGAACTGGGTATACTGGTTGCCCCCGTTGTTATACCAGCGGGACCCGCCCAGGCCGGCGAAGATAAGCCCCTCTTCAACGCGGGTTCTGGAGCCTATATGCACGGCCCCGCCGGTATACGCCCCGCCGGCCCCTTGGAACGGGCTTTTTTTCCTGAACGGGTTTCCGTCATGGTTTCCTAACACGAAGAGCAGCGGCTTATTAAGGCTGGACACGATAAAATCAAGATAATCCATAGGCAGGTCCCCTGCGCTGAGTATCAGGTCTATATCATGGAACCGGGCTTTAATGGCGCCGGTATACACCACAGGATCAATCTGGTCTGATATGCAGAGTATTTTCACGTCCCTTGCTCCGGCGCTTCTTCCCGTCTTTTTAGGAAAAAACCGCCGCAGGCGTGAGAGAAAAAAGAAGAAGAGACAACAAACAAGAAATTTTTTGCCCGCGGCGGCTAAGCGAATAAAAACAAGAAAAGAAAAGATTTACTGGGTTACAGGCACCGGTTTAATTTCGTCCTTGGAGAGCTGGTAGTCCATCCTGTCCAAAGCCTGCATAGCTTTGAACTCAGCGTACTGGTCGGATTCTTTGGCGATAATGTCCGCGGCGGCTTTAGAAGCGTCGGCTTTCTTCATTTCCACCAGGCAGTACACGGTTCCGTCTTTGCCGATAGCTTTATTCTTCACCTGCGCCCCTGTGAGCCTGCTTTGCGTTACCTGCCGCCCCACGGATTCAGCGAACACCAGGCTGGTCTGGCTTTCCGCGGTTCCGGCGCTGCGGGAATAATCAGTAATCATGGCCTGGACGTTGGCGTTCAGCGTAAAAGAGATAGACTGGCGCGCCCGGGATTCGGCCATTTGTATAGACATATTCAGGTCCGCCATCTTGGCGCTGCCTGTCCCGTATATGGCGTCTTCTGCTGAAGGCGGGTTGAGGAACCATTCGGGAATATCAGAGCTTCCCCCGCCCCCGCCGCCTTTCGCGCTTCCCCCGCCTCTTCCGGAAGATTCCGAACCGGTTTTATCTGCGCTTCCCTTGGAGGAGGCGCAGCCGACTGCCAGCGCCGCGATAACCGGCGCGATGAGGATAAAACGAATTTTTTTCACAAAAACTCCTTAAACAAAATTATAAGGCTCTTTGAGAACCTTATCACCAGAACACTATACGCCCAATAAGCCAAGGCTGTCAACATCACCGGCGTATACCCTCAAGTATACCCCGCGGGGCAGGGTTTTTCAGTTTTTTTACGGGAGTTTTCTTCGAGCGGCCCGGCTCCGGCGGCTCTTGTTTTTCACGGCGCCGGCATGGATAATAAAACTATGGAAAAAGGCAAAGAAACGAAAGGCCCGCTCTTAATGGTATTGGCCGCGGGTATGGGGAGCCGGTACGGGGGCCTTAAACAGATGGATCCCATAGGAGGGTGCGGCGAGTCCCTGCTGGATTATTCGGTGTATGACGCGCTTCGTTCCGGCTTTGAAAAAGTGGTTTTTATCATCCGGCGCGATATAGAAAAGGATTTCAGGGACACAGTGCTGCGCCGCCTCGCTTCGGTTCCCTATGAAATCGCGTATCAGGAGCTTGATTCGCTTATCCCCCCTGAACTATACGCGGAAGCCCGGGAGAAGGGGCGGGAAAAGCCCTGGGGAACGGCCCACGCCCTGCTTTGCGGGGCTGATCTCATAAAGGCCCCGGCTTTCGCGGTGATAAACGCGGATGATTTTTACAGCAGGGAAGCCTTTGACGTTCTGGGAAGCTATCTTTTGAACCCCACGATTACTCAGGGATATATGGTACCGTACCCTCTTGAGAAGACATTGAGCGATAAGGGGGCCGTAACCCGCGGGATTTGCGAAATCAGGAACGGCGCGCTTGAGTCAGTGGACGAGGTTGCCGGCATAGCCCGGGAGGAAAACGGCATTTTCGCGCCCCCCGCGGCAGAAGGGGAGGCAAAGATACAGTTCCCGCCGGACACGCCGGTATCTATGAACTTCTGGGGTTTCCCCCGGAGCATACTGCCGGGCCTGCGTAAGTATTTCTTCGAGTTTCTGCAAGACAAGGATAATCTTGAGAAGGCTGAGTGTTACCTGCCGAAAGCGGTTGACTGGTGCATCAAGAACGGGCTTCTTACGGTTCGATCCCTTAAAGCGGACGCTGACTGGTTCGGCGTTACCTATAAAGAGGATCGGGACAGCGCGGCGGGCCATATTGCCGCGTTGTCAGCCGGCGGAACCTATCCTTCCCCCCTCTGGCAGCCGTAGCACCCTGCGGGTGTTTCACGTGCTTCCTGCGGCGATAGGGTCTGCAATTTTAGTCACAACCCAGAAGCGGCGCCTCAACGCACTTCGATAACGCACTGGCTCAACGCAGGAAGCCGCTGGTGGGGGGTTTGGGGGAACTGGTTCCCCCAAAAACTCTTCAAAAAGGCGCGAAAGCGCCGTAAAAAACCATGACGCGGAGATATGATCCTGCGGCGCGCACGAATGATCCTGAGGCGCGCACGAATGATCCTATGGCGCGCACGAATGATCCTATGGCGCGCACGAATGATCCTGAGGCGCGCACGAATGATCCTGAGGCGCGCACGAATGCTCCTATGGCGCGCACGAATGATCCTATGGCGCGGTTTTATATTTTTAGGGTATGAGCGCTGCGCTGCGCTTGCGCTTTTGAAGAGTTTTTGGGGGGCTTTTTTATCAGCGCTTCATGGTTTGCGGCTCATAGCGCAAACCACGGCTGCTGAAACAGCCGGAGGCTGCCCCCAAACCCCCACTCAACGGCTTCCTGCTTTGAGCCCGTGCGCCGTCGAATTCCGCTGAGGCGTTACGTCATGCGATCCCTGCACCTCACACCCGGCCTGCCATTGAAACAGCCTTCGGCTGCCTTGAGTCACAGAAACACCCTTCGGGTGTTGACATTTGTTTTCGGGCGCGGTACATTCAGCGTAAGATCGCCGCGGGTTTTAGAATGCCCGCGCTTTTTTGTGGAGTAACGTGATGGATGATACGCTGCGTATTTTGATACCCAAGGGACGGATATTCGATAAAGTAGCCCAGCTTTTCTCTGACGCAGGATACCCCTTGTCTTTAACAGACCGCGCCTATAGGCCCCTTCTCGGCGCCGCCGGCCTTACCGGAAAAATTATGAAGCCTCAAAATGTGGGGGAGCTCTTGGAACTGGGAAGCCACGACGCCGGATTTACCGGCCTTGACTGGATTACCGAGAGCCGCGCCCAGGTGGTTCAGATTATGGACCTGGGCTTTGACACGGTCCGCATTGTGGCGGCGGTTCCTGCGGGCATGGACGATGCGGAACTCCGCTCAAAGCGGCTCACTGTGGCCACTGAATATGTACATCTCGCGGAAGACTGGCTTCAAAAATCCGGCTTCTCGTATCGTATCTTGAGAACCTACGGCGCCACTGAAGTATTCCCGCCGGACGACGCGGACATGATTATCGACAATACCGCCTCAGGCCGGACCCTCAAGGAAAACGGCCTGCGGATTACAGGCACCCTCTTAGAGTCCTCCACCCGCTTTGCGGCGTCACCGGCGGCCTTGTCGAATCCGGCGAAAAAGCGGCGGATTGAGGAGCTTGGGATGCTCTTTAAGGCGGTGCTTGACGCAAGGGAGCGGGTCATGCTGGAAATGAACGTGAGTAAAGCCCTGTTTCCTGATCTGGTACGCTGCCTTCCCAGTATGCGGAGCCCCACGGTGGCGCCGCTCCACGGCGGGGACGGGTACGCGCTTAAAATAGCGGTGCCCAAGAGCGAAGTGCCGGAGATGATACCCCGGCTTAAAACCCTGGGCGCCACTGATATTGTGGAATACGGCCTGCGGAAAGTGGTGCTGTAAACTATGGCTATGAACAGGCGCGCCGAAATAAAGCGGACAACCAAAGAAACGGACATACGCCTTACCCTCGGCCTTGACGGGGCCGGCAGCGCCGCCCTTGCGTATCCCATCGGCTTTATGGCGCATGTACTTGCCGCCTTTGCCTGCCACGGGCTCTTTGACCTTGACATCGCCGCTTCCGGCGATCTTGAGGTTGACCAGCACCACCTTGTGGAAGACACGGGCATCGCCCTCGGACAGGCGTTTGCCAAAGCATTGGGGGAACGCAGGGGTATCCGGCGTATCGGGAGCTGCCTCTTTCCTATGGACGAAACCCTCGCCCGGGCCGCGGTTGACATTTCAGGGCGCCCTTACCTCTTTTTCCGCGGGGGGCTTTCAAACCTGCCGCTTGTTTCAGGATCCGCTTCATTTCAGACCGACACGGTTGAGGATTTCTGGCGCGGCTTTGCCAGCGCCGCGGGCATTACCCTCCACCTTGAGATACTGCGGGGGCGCAGCGACCACCACAAGATTGAGGCCCTGTTCAAAGCGGCGTCCCGGGCCCTGCGGGACGCCGCCGCCCTGGACAGCGCGTCTCCTGACACGATACCTTCAACCAAAGGGGTGCTGGCATGACCGGCGCCGGCCTTACCGGCCTTGTAGATTACGGCGCCGGAAACATGGGGTCCGTGATGAACGCCCTTGGCCGGCTGGGCGCGCCCTTCCGCCGGGTCCAAGGTCCGGAGGAACTTTCCGGCCATAGCCCCTTTGAAAAAATCATCTTTCCCGGGGACGGCCACTTTGGAAGCGCCATGGATGCCCTTGACCGCTCAGGCTATTCCCAGGCCCTTCGGGAGTGGATAACCGCGGACAAGCCCTTTCTGGGAATATGTATCGGCTTGCAGATACTCTTTCAATGCTCTGACGAAGCGCCGGAGGCCCAGGGGCTTGGGGTCATAACCGGCGGGGTCGCCCGCTTTCCCGGGGCAAAGGTCCCCCACATAGGATGGAACAGCACAAGAGCGCGGGAGGGCTCCCGCCTCTTCACAGGTATTCCGGCGGACACGTTTTTTTATTATATCCATTCGTATTACGCCGCCCCTGCCGACGTGAGCCTTACAGCGGCTTGCGCGGAATATTACCTGCCCTACTGCGCGGCCCTTGAGCGGGGCGCCCTTGGAGCGGTTCAGTTTCATCCTGAAAAGTCCGGAGCCTGGGGCCTTAAACTGCTTGAAAACTGGCTTGGAGGCGGCAATGCTGGCTAAACGGATTATCCCCTGCCTTGATGTGGACGACGGGCGGGTGGTAAAGGGGGTAAAGTTCGCCGGCCTGCGGGACGCCGGGGATCCGGCGGCGCTTGCGCGGCGGTACAACGACG
>JAITHF010000103.1 GCA_031280115.1 Spirochaetaceae bacterium
ATCTGAGTCAAATCTTTCTAAATCTGAGCCGGATCTTTCTAAATCTGAGTCAAATCTTTCTAAATCCGAGTCAGATCTATTCAAATCCGAGCCGGATTTTCCCGCTCCGGCGGCGCTTCCTGCTGGCGGCGCCGCGTTTTTTACGGTCTCTATCCTGTCTTTAAGACGGGTAACTCTATTTTTAAGGAGTTATTGCGTATGTATTATTACCCAAAATGGCTTCCCAAGGAGCGCCTCCGCATCGTGCAGAAGGCGGGAACCGCGGCGATTGCCGCGCCCCGCTGGGAAGTCTTGAACGCCCGGGTCCGCGCGGCGTTTGAGCGGCTTATTGCGGCTATGCAGGACGTGAAAGACCGGTATTTCACGTCCCCGCCGCTGCTCATCAAAGAGAATTTGGAGGGTCATAGACCCTCCAAACCACCCATTAGCGCAACGTGCTTTGAGCAACTAACGCCATCGAATTCCGCTGAGGCGCCGCTTCTGGGTTGTGACTAAAACCGCAAACCCTCCCGCCGCGAGAAGCACCTGAATCACCCGCAGGGTGTGAAACAGCCGCAGGCTGGGGGGTTGTATAGGATGGGGGAATTTGGTACCATGCTCCTAACGTTTAAAGCAGGGGGCGGCGATGGCCGTTCCCGCATACTACTGTCAAGGAGTTTTGTTATGAAACAGAAACTGCGAAATACCATGCTGGCGCTCTGCCTTATGGCTGGTTTCACCGTTGAGACCCCTGCCGAAGGAAACAGCGTATGGTCTGTGGCGTTTAGCCCGGACGGTTCCCGCATCGTCTCAGGGGCGTATACAACCGTAAAAATCTGGGACGCCGGAACCGTGCAAGAACTGCTGACCCTCTCAGGACATACCAAAACCGTTTACGCCGCGGCCTACAGCGGCGACGGCTCCCTCATCGCCTCCGGCTCGGAAGATACGACCGTGAAAATCTGGGACGCCGGAACCGGCAAAGAACGCTTTACCCTCTCAGGACATACCGGCCCGGTCCAGTCAATCGCGTTCAGCCGCGACGGTTCCCGCATCGCCTCCGGCGCGGACGGCGGGGCGGTAAAAATCTGGGACGCTGAAAGCGGCGAAGAACTGCTTACTATCCCCGGCGCAGGCCCGGAGGGCGGCGCGGTCTTTGCCCTCGGCTTTAGCCCGGACGGAAGCAGAATCCTTGCCGCCGGCGGCAGCGGGGAACAGGGTATCCTCACGGTATGGGATTCTGTAACCGGCGGGGAAATCCTTGCCCTCTCAGGCCACGCCTCACAGGTGCTTGCCGCGGCCTACAGCGGCGACGGCTCCCGCATCGCCTCTGCCTCCGCTGACGCCTCTGTCAAAATCTGGGACGCTGAAACCGGGGAAGAGCGCTTTTCTTTCGAGGGCGGCGGCCAGCAAGGGGCCTCAAGAGTCCTCGCGTTCAGCCCTGACAGCGCGCAGGTGGCCGCAGTATCCGGCGATAACACGGTGAAGATCTGGGACGCTGAAACCGGCGAAGAACTCCTAACCTTTGCGGGGCAGGAAGAGCAGGTCCGCAGCCTGGGGTACAGCCCGGATAAATCCCTCATCGCCTTAGGCGCTGACAACGGGAATATCTTGCTGCTGGATACCCAAGCAGAAAGCGTGCTTGCCCAATGGTTCCACGCAGGAGACGGCGGGAGCGGCGCCGGAGGCGGGGAGGACGCCGGGCCTGCCAAAGTAAGCGGTAAGGAAACCGCCACCCTCGCCGGGCATGAAAGCCATGTCCGCGCCATAGCCTACAGCGGCGACGGGTCCCGCATTATCTCAGGGTCAACGGATAAAACCGTGAAGATCTGGGACATTGAAACCGAAGAAACAATCCTCACCCTTTCCGGGCATACCGCCGCGGTGCGGGCTGTGGCCTACAGCCCGGACGGGAAGTCCGCGGCCTCCGGCTCTGACGATAAGACCATAAAGATATGGGACAGCGAAACCGGCGAAGAACGGCTCACCCTTACCGGCCACAGCGCCTATGTCAACGCGGTGGCGTATAACCCGGACGGGGACCGCCTCGTTTCCGGCAGCGCGGACAACACGATAAAAATCTGGGACAGCGAAACAGGGGGCCTGCTCAAGACCCTCGCCGGCCACCGCGCGTATGTCCGAACCGTGGCATACAGCCCGGACGGGTCCCTCATCGCCTCCGGCTCAAATGACAAGACCATAAAGATATGGGACAGCGAAACAGGGGACCTGCTCAAGACCCTCGCCGGCCACACCGCCTATGTATGGTCAGTGGCGTTCAGCCCTGACGGGTCCCGCCTTGTTTCCGGCTCCACTGACGACACGGTGAAAATATGGGACATTGAAACCGGCGGCACCCTTCAAACATTGAAGGGCCACGATAACTGGGTGTATGCGGTTGCCTTCAGCCCTGACGGGAAACGGGTTGTGTCAGGCTCTCTTGATAAGACGCTCAAGGTGTGGGACGTTGGGACCGGCGAAGAACTGGTAACGCTGAGCGGCCATACTGACAACGTGCTTACTGTGGCGTACAGCCCGGATGGAGAGAGCGTGGCTTCAGGATCCTATGACAAGACCATAAAAATCTGGGAACTTACCACTGAGGGCGAAGAGAAGAAAAGCGCCAAAGAAGGGGCGCCGCGCACCCTTGCGGGCCACAGCGACGCCATACGTTCTGTGGGGTACAGCCCGGACGGGAAGTATGTAGTGTCAGCCTCAGAGGATACTACGATAAAGATATGGGACGCCGCCACAGGCAAGAACCTTGAGACCCTCACCGGCCATACCGCGCCGGTTCAGTCCGCAGCCTACAGCCCGGACGGGAAGCGCATTATTTCAGGCGCGGATGACAAGACCCTGAGAATCTGGAATACGGCCCCTGGCGAACCGGGCGCCGGCGCCGCGGAGGGCGCAGGGGCAGATGAAGCGGAGGGCGGCGCAGATGAAACGGACGCCGCAGGTGAAGCGGGCGCCCCGGAGCCGGCGGAGGGGGCGCGGGAAGCCGCCGTTATCACCGGCCACGCCGACTTTGTGCGCTCAGCGGCGTTCAGCCCCGACGGTTCCCGCGCCGCTTCGGCGTCAAGGGACATGACCGTGAAAATCTGGGACACAGAGAGCGGTGAAGAGGTCCTTACCCTTACGGGCCACACTGACCATGTGCAGGCAGCGGCGTACAGCCCTGACGGAACCCGGGTTATCTCCGGCTCAAAAGATACCACCATAAAGATATGGGCCGCTGCAACCGGCGAGGAACTTGCCACCCTGAGCGGCCATACCGGATGGGTAAACGATGTGGCGTACAGCCCTGACGGGAGCCTTATTATTTCCGCTTCTATTGATAACACGGTGAAAATCTGGAATGCTGAGACCGGCGAAGAAGTGCTTACGTTTACCGGCCATGAGAACCGCGTGCAGTCTGCGGCGTTCAGCCCTGACGGGGCTCTGGCCGCGTCCGCTTCTAATGATAAAACCGTGAAAGTGTGGGACCCGGCCACAGGCAGAGAATATCTTACGTTTACCGGCCACAGCGGTACGGTGCGGGCCCTGGCGTTCAGCCCTGACGGAGCGCATATTGCCTCCGGCTCCGACGACAGCACCGTCAAGATATGGGATGTGGCGATTGATGAAAGAGGGGAGGTCAGCGAAGATACCCTTCAAATAGAAAACGCGGAAGATGAAGAAGAGGAAGAGACAGAAGAATTTGGAATGTAGCGCAGTAAGAAGACCTCAACGCGCATAACGCGCATAAGGAGTAAAGGAGGATTGGGGGGAAGGGACGGCGCCTGCCGTGCCCTTCCCCCCTCTTTAAGAGCCCCCAAGCGCAGCGGGCTATTTTTTTATTCTTCTGATTCTTCGGCGGCGAATTCTTCCTCTTCTTCCCGTTCTTCGGCTTTTTCCTGTTTGCGGCGTTCCAGAATTTCGTGCATCTCCATGTCCAAATCCTTGTGATCTTCATCAAAGAGCTTTACGGCTCGGTACCGTTTCATGCCCGTTCCCGCCGGAATAGGGTGGCCGATAATGATATTTTCCTTGAGGCCCCGCAAATAGTCGGTGGAGCCGGCGATTGCCGCGTTGGTGAGAACCCGCGTAGTTTCCTGAAAACTTGCGGCGGAAAGAAAAGAGTCGATATTAAGAGACGCTTTGGTAATGCCTTGAAATACGGGGCGGGCTACCGCGGGCTGGCCGCCCTCGTCTATAACCCGATTATTTTCTTCGTGAAACCGGTACTTATCGACCATTTGGCTGTAAATGAACTTAGTATCCCCTACCGCGACAATCTCCACTTTCCGCATCATCTGGCGGATGATGACCCCGATGTGTTTGTCGTTAATAGATACCCCCTGCAACCGGTAAACCTGCTGGATTTCGTCCATAAGGTAGCGCTGAAGGTGGCTTTCGCCTTTGATATACAGGACGTCGTGGGGGTTGACATTGCCCACGCAGAGGCTTTCGCCGGCTTCAACCTCGTCCCCGTCCCGAATTAAGAGGCGTTTGGTCATGGGAATAAAGTGCTTGTATTCTTTCCCAAACGCATCCTGAATCGTAACCATCCGCTTGCCTTTGATGATGCCCTTGAAGTACACGATACCTGAAACCTGAGCCAGCACCGCAGGGCTTTTGGGCTTGCGGGCTTCAAAAAGCTCGCTAACCCTTGGGAGGCCGGAGGTAATGTCCACTGCCTTGGCAGACTCTTTAAGGGTTTTGGCTATGGTGCGCCCTGCGGTAATCTTATCGCCTTCGTCAACCTGAATATACGCCCCACCGGGAAGGAAGTAGGAGGTAAGCTCGGCGCCGTCTTCGTCAACAATGAAGATACGCGGCTGTTTATTCTCAAGCTGGTATTCGGTAATCCGCTTCTCAACGTTGCCTGTTTCCTCATCCACTTCTTCTTTCAATGTGGTGCCGGGAATGATGTCCTCGTACTTAATAATGCCGGATATTTCTGCGATGATAGGATCGGAGAAAGGATCAAAAGTGGCGATGGTCTTTTCCGCGGCCACCACCTCGCCTTTTTTGACCACAAACTCAGCGCCGTTGCGAATCTCGATCTTCTGATCCTGCCCTATGAGGTACAGCCGGCTGTTTAACAGCATAGCATAGGCAATTTCAGGGGAAGGTATTTCACTGCCTCCCCGTTTAATGATGGCTTCGCCCTGAATGATACGCATGCCGTCTTCCACAAGAAGCTCGTCCCCTGCTTCAAGAACGAATTCTTTCATAACTTTGTTGATGATAGTATAGCCCTTGCGGGTAAAGAGCCGCCTGCCGTCAGACATCTCCACGTGGGAGCCCGCTACATCCCGGATATAGACCGGATATTTTAAGAAGATGCGGTTTTCCTCGCTGACCTTGGTCGCGGCGCCGCCTATGTGAAAGGTACGCATAGTAAGCTGGGTGCCGGGTTGGCCGATAGATTGGGCCGCGATGGTTCCCACCGCTTCCCCAATATCCACCGACCGGTTGGTGGCAAGGTTGCGGCCATAACACCGGCGGCACACGCCGAATTTGGCTTCGCAGGTGAGGACCGTGCGGATACGCACGGACGTAACGCCGGCGTCCTCAATGGTTTTGGCAATATGCTCGGTAATTTCCTCGTTTACGTCAATAATAAGCGCCCGCGTAATGGGGTGTTTCACCCGTTCCAGCGTATACCGCCCTACAATGCGGTCTTTAAGAGGTTCCACGATTTCCTCGCCGTCCTTAATGGCCGAATAGGAAATGCCGTTGATGGTGCCGCAGTCATCTTCGTTCACCACCACGTCCTGGGCGATGTCCACAAGCCGGCGGGTAAGATAGCCGGCCTCGGCGGTTTTAAGCGCAGTGTCCGCAAGCCCCTTGCGCGCACCGTTGGTGGAGATGAAGAACTCGATAACCGAAAGCCCTTCCTTAAAGTTTGAACGAATAGGCAGCTCGATAATGTCCCCTGAAGGCTTTGCCATAAGCCCCCGCATCCCCGCAAGCTGGCGAATCTGATTCTTGCTGCCCCGGGCGCCGGAGTTTGACATCATGTATATAGAATTAAAGCCGTCCCGGTCAGCTTCCAGGGTCTTCATCATAATATTGGTAAGGTCTTCATTGGTTTTGTTCCATACTTCGATAACTCGATTGTACCGTTCATCCTGTGTTATGTGTCCCATCTGGTGCTGTTTCTGGATAGAATCCACTTCACGCTTCGCCTTGTTTATCATCTCGTCTTTTTCTTTGGGAACCACAATATCATCAACCCCGATGGTGGCGCCAAAGATAGTGGCGTACTTATAGCCTGTGTTTTTGATAGCGTCTAACATCTTCACCGTGGTCCACGATCCTTTTTCAGTAAAGATATTTTCGATAAGCCCCCGCAGTTCTTTGTCTTTTAACTCATAGTTTATGAAGGGTATTTCCGGAGGCAATTCTTCATTAAACATGATTCTGCCCGGCGTGGTTTCGATAAACCCGTTTTTTTCCTGTTTTGCCGCGTTTCCGGCTTTATCCCAAACCGGCGATTTCTGAGGCTTGGCGTGAATCCGAGCCTCCCAGTCAAGGGACTTGGCTTCCACTGCCATAATAATTTCTTCGATAGTGCTGTAGTAGCGCCCTGTTCCTTTCGCCTTGGGCTTGATGCGGGTGAGAAAGTTGATACCCAAAACCATATCCTGAGAGGGGAATACAATGGTTTTCCCGTTCGCCGGATTGAGGAGGTTCCGCGCCGAGAGCATCAGCGTCCAACATTCCATTTGGGCCGCTTGGGTCAACGGGACATGAACCGCCATCTGATCCCCGTCAAAATCCGCGTTAAAAGCATGGCAGACCAGCGGGTTGAGTTTAATTGCTTTACCTTCCACCAGTACCGGTTCAAAGGACTGGATGCCCAGCCGGTGCAGGGTCGGCGCCCGATTAAGGAGAATGGGATGCTCTTTTACTACCTCGTCAAGAATAGCAAAAACCTCCGGCGTTTCCTGTTCCACCAGTATCTTAGCCTTCTTGATATTATATACCACGTCTTTATCAACTAGTTTTTTCATTATGAAGGGCTTAAACAGTTCCAGAGCCATTTTAGTCGGAAGTCCGCACTGCCACATCTTGAGGTCAGGTCCCACGGTGATAACCGAACGGCCAGAGTAGTCAACCCGTTTTCCCAGAAGGTTTTGCCTGAAGCGCCCCTGTTTGCCTTTGAGCATATCGCTTATTGATTTAAGCGGGCGGTTGGAGGCGCCTTTCACTACCCGCTTCTTCTTGGAATTGTCAAAAAGCGCGTCCACCGCCTCCTGGAGCATCCGCTTTTCATTGCGGATGATAATGTCAGGGGCGTTCAGCGCTTGAAGGCGTTTCAGCCGGTTATTCCGGTTTATTACCCGCCGGTACAGGTCATTCAGATCTGAAGTGGCGAAGCGCCCGCCGTCAAGCTGTACCATAGG
>JAITHF010000107.1 GCA_031280115.1 Spirochaetaceae bacterium
CACCGGAGAACTTGTTTGGTTCACCGGAGAACTTGTTTGGTTCACCGGAGAACTTGTTTGGTTCACCGGAGAACTTGTTTGGTTCACCGGAGAACTTGTTTGGTTCACCGGAGAACTTACGTTGCCGGCAAAAAAACCGATTTTCCCGACGCGCTCTGTTAATATAGTATGAATTATCGGCGCTTCCGCGCCTCTTTGGGAAGAATTTGGAGGGTCATAGACCCTCCAAACCACCCCTAAAGGCTTCGTGCGCTGCGCCACTAACGCTATCGAAGCGCGGTGAGGCGTAACGCCATGCGGTGTGCCTTTGAAGCCCCCTATGGGGGTTGCCGGAGATTTTTCTATAAGATATGTTTATTATATATGAAGGTCTGGACAAAACTTTTAGCCGGTTCTCTATTGGGGGCCCTTTTGGGATGGTTTCTCCCGCATGGCCATGAAACCATTGGGGCGGTTCTCTCATGGCTCGCCGAGACAGGCGTCAAAATCGGGCGCTACATGACGGCGCCTATGCTGGTGTTCTCCCTCGCTATCGCGGTCTATGAACTGCGCCAAGACGGGCTTTTCTGGAAGCTGGTGTTCCGCTCGTTTTTTGTGATGCTCCTTACCGCCTTTTTTGTTGTTCTTACCGGAGTCACCGTCATCTATCTGGCCCCCACTATCCGCATCCCCATCCTCACCGGCGAACAGGCCCCGATGGTTTCGATGAATCCCCTTGAAGCCATAAGCGATCTGTTTCCCATGAATATACTGGCCATAGACGGGGCGTACTTTTTCCCGCTCTGGGTGTTCGCTTTTTTTCTGGGCATGGGCCTTTCATACGACCGGACATTCACCAAACCGGTTATCACGCTGCTCGACTCGCTTTCCCGTATTTTTTATTATATCGGCTCGTTTTTCGCGGAAATACTGGGGCTGGTTATGATAGCTTTAAGCGCGTACTGGGCAATCCGGTATCACGGGGCATTACAGGAAGAGCTGTTTCAGAGCGTCATGGCGCTCCTCGCTGTTTTGAGCGGCATCCTGGGCTTTGTGATTCTGCCGGTGTTTTTCTGTTTTTTCGGCAGGCGGCGGAACCCCTGGGCCGTTTTGCGCGGCGCCCTGGGGCCGGCTTTGGCGGGCTTTTTTTCCGGGGACATAAACTTCGCCGTTCCGCTCGTAATCCACCATGCCAAAGAACACTTGGGGGTAAGGCGGCGGGTAAACGCGGTTACTATCCCCCTTTTCGCCACCTTCGGCAGAGCCGGCAGCGCTATGGTGGCGGCGATCGCCCTTGTGGTAGTTATCCAGTCTTATTCCAGCCTCAAACTTGATTTGTTTCCTGACATTCTTATCATAGGCTTGGAAGGGGCGGTGCTTTCCCTCCTCCTTGCCCGCTGCCCGGGAGACGCCGCGTATACCGCGCTTGCGGCGCTGTGTATCCATTACGGCAAGGGCTTTGAAGCAGGCTATCTCATACTCAAGCCCCTTGCGTTCTATCTTATTGCGGCGGGAACCTTTTTGGACGTGATGATCGCGGCCTTTGCCACGTATACGATTGCCCACATGAACGGCTTACCAGAAGGGGAGCCGGCTTAGGGGGAAAATAGGGGGAAATAAAAAAGCGCCGTTCGGGTTAGAACGGCGCCCTGTTTAGGAGTATTCTATGTTTATTCCCTGACTATTGTAATAGCTGGAGAATACCCTGGGTTCTTTGGTTGGCTTGAGCCAACATTGCCGTACCGGCCTGGCTTAGGATCTGGTTTTTGGTATACCCCACCATTTCATTCGCCATGTTCGTGTCGCGGATGCGGGATTCGGCGGCTTGCATATTTTCTGCGCCCACATCGATACCGCCGATAGCGTGTTCAAGCCGGTTTTGGTAGCCGCCAAGGTCCGCGCGCTGCTTACTCACCCGCTTTAAAGCCTCGTCAAGGGTGCCGATAGCGCGGTTGGCCGCGTCTGGATCTTCAAGGGTAAGGATGCTGTCATCCCCCACGACCCGCACGCCCAGCGCTTTCGAGGTCATGGTGCCGATGAACACCTGTTCCCGCTGGTCCATGTTGGCGCCGATATGGAGCCACATAGAAGCGGTCACGATGTTGTCCCCCACAGGCCGGCTGAACCTGCCGGTAAGCATATTCATGCCGTTAAACTGGGCGTGGGACGCGATGCGGTCCAGTTCGTCAATGAGCGCGGAAACCTCGATCTGTATATAGGTGCGGTCGTCGGCGGTATAGATACCGTTTGAGGACTGCACCGCCAGTTCCCGCAGACGCTGGAGAATATCTTGGCTTTCCTGCAGATACCCTTCAGTGGTTTGAATAAACGAAATGCCGTTTTGGGCATTGGTGGACGCTTGATTCAAACCGCGAATCTGGCTTCTCAGTTTTTCCGAAACTGCGAGACCCGAAGGATCATCGCCGGACCGGTTGACCCGCAGGCCGCTTGACAGTTTCTCCATGTTCTTGGTCAGATTAGTCTGGGTCGTTCTGAGAGACCTATCAGCGAACATCGCGCTC
This sequence comes from Spirochaetaceae bacterium, assembly GCA_031280115.1. Lineage (GTDB taxonomy): Bacteria > Spirochaetota > Spirochaetia > Treponematales > Breznakiellaceae > JAITHW01. Next base: position 2,502 of record JAITHF010000107.1, read on the forward strand.
AAGTTGTGATTGATAATCATAAACGTTACTCCTTTGGCTTCGGCGTCCTTTTTGGGCGCCACGGCATCCTTGCCTCGCCATTATCATCAACCCCTCTCCGGGACGGCAAGGGTGTTGGTTCGTGAGCTGCCGTGTGCTAACGCATACGGTTTCCTGTTTCAACGGCAAGACGCGCACCAGCCGGGCAAGCCCGAACACACATGGAGTCTTATCCTCCGCAGGCATGATATTCCCCGTCCCCGGGAGAATCGCCGTGGATAAGACCGTTTTAAAAACGGTCTTATCCTGGTTTACCGGATCAACCGCCCAATCCTATTTTCCTAACAGTTTGGGCTTCGGGGTGTGGGCGCTGTACCGCGGCGCTGTCCGGCGCGGCTCCGCCGCGTCTTTTCCTCTTTTTTCTCTTTTTTTCTTCTCTCAGGACGCGGGTTTTACAGCTGCCTTTTATGAGTATCGGATTTATATTCAGGCGCTTTAGAAAACTTTAGAAAAAACACGCGGAAAAAATAAAAACCCCCAAAAGGAAACGCCGGACCCTTCCCGCCGATATACCAAGTATGCAATGGCTCAGAAAAATAGGCGTTGGGTGCGCTGGTATGATAACCGTCCTCTCCTGCGCCGCGAATCCCCGGAACACCGCGGCTGAAAAGCCGTGGAACAGTGTTTCCTCAAGTCCCACAGCGCCGTCGGTTCCTCAAGTCATTATGGGGAACGGGCAGGTTTCACCGGAACGTCTCGTGTTGTTTCTTCTTTCTGCCAATCCCTCGGCGGATGAGGGGTTTGCCCGAGAACTGGCGGCGCTCTATGTGGAGGAAGCGGCGGCTGAAGGGGTGAATCATGACGTGGCATTTGCCCAGATGTGTCTTGAGACGGGTTTTCTGCGGTACGGCAATCTGGTAACGCCGGAGATGAACAATTTCTGCGGACTTGGCGCCATAAGCCCCGAACAGCCCGGGGAGCGGTTTCCCGACCCGCGTACCGGCGTGCGCGCCCAGATACAGCACCTTAAAGGGTATGCCACTACGGCGCCGCTCAAGCGGGAGCTTGTGGATCCTCGGTATAAATGGGTCAAGTACGGCGCCGCCCCGACCATTGAAGGCTTGACCGGTTTATGGGCCGCGGACCCGGATTACGGGAAAAAAATCATCCGTATTCTCGAACGCCTCTACGCCCACCCCCAACGGCCGCCAGCGGCTCTTAAATAAACATCAAACATCCGCGCAGCTGTGCGGATGTTTCTCGCCGTGCCTCAAGAGGATTCGATTGCGTAGAGGCGCGAATCGAGTCAATACCCTCCACCGCGCGCGTGCGGGAC
>JAITHF010000197.1 GCA_031280115.1 Spirochaetaceae bacterium
GGGGCCCGCCCCGCGCCTGTGCGCCGTCAAAGCGCGGAGAGGGGGGCGCTGCTTCAAGAAAGCGCCTCTCCTCAAAGCCGTCCAGCCGCACCGCCGATGAAACCCCCGCAGGGGGTTAGTCTATCTTGAAGCGGGCGACTTCCCGGACCAATACCTCAATGTTCTCTTTGTTCTCCCCGCTTATGGTGTTGACCCGGTTGATCGCAATGTTAATCTCATCAGCGCCGTTAGACATCTCCGCCATCCCGTTGGCTATCTCTTCTGTTACCATTTCAAGGGTGCGGCTCTCTTTTATAATCTCCCGGCTCCCCTCAAGCATCTCTACCGACCCGTCCTTTACCATCTGGGTAATGTCGTTCAGGCTGCCTATGGCCTCCAAGATCTGGCGGCTCCCGATGCCCTGCTCCTCCATAGCGTTCCGTATCTGCTCCTCTTGGTCCAGCACGATACGCACCCCTGAATCAATGGCCTCAAACTTGTTTAAGACCCCGTCGGTGGACACGGTGATTTTGTCTATCGAGTCTTTTATCTTCTGGAGGACCGTGGCGATCGTCTTTGACTGCTCGCCGGAAGATTCGGCGAGTTTTCTAATCTCGTCCGCCACCACCGCGAAGCCCTTGCCCGCTTCCCCGGCGTGGGCCGCCTCGATCGCGGCATTCATAGAAAGCAGGTTCGTTTGGCTGGCGATGTTCTCCATCACCGCGTTTATCTCAAGGAGTCCCGCGGATTCGCGGGCTATTTCCTGTATGTTGCCGGCCACTTCCTGCAAGCCGGTCCGCCCGATGTCCGACGCTTCCGCAAGGTCCTTGACGTTCTCGGCGTTTTTTATCAGCGTCTTGGTAACGGACTGGATATTTGCCAGCATCTCCTCTATAGCGGAGGACGACTGGGCCACGCTTTCCGCCTGATGGTCGATATGGGCGTTGAGTTTGCTGATATTATTTGAAATCTGCTCGATAGTGGCGCTTGTTTCAGTCACGCTGGCGGACTGGTTTATCACCCGCCCCTTGATGTTCTGGATGTTGGCGGTAATCTGGTTAACCGCTGCGGCGGTTTCGGACATATTGGAGGTAAGTTCGTAGCCGATGTTCGAGAGGGTGCCGGCCTGCTGTTTAATCATGCCCACCAGGGCCTTGATTTTATCCAGCGTCAGGTTGAAGTATTGCGCCATGTCCCCGATCTCGTCGTGCGAATTAACCTCAAGCTGCTGGGTCAGGTCCCCTTCGCCTTCGGAAATATCCCGCAGGGTTTTCGACACGCTGATAATGGGGTTGGCTATGCTGCGGGCGATGATCCAGACAATAACCATGCCCGCCAGAACCGCGATAACCGTAAAAACCACCGCAAAACTGATAAGGCGGAACACCGCTTTAAGCACTGCCGTCTTCTTTACTACGGCGATTATGTTCCAAGGCGTGTCCGTGTCCCCCACATTGAACGGGTAGCACTGGATGATATTGCCGCCGCTGGTTATAAGCTGGGGCTCCCGCTCCCGCATGGCCTCTTCGATTTCCTGCACCCCGTTGGCGCTCAAAAGTTCAACCGACACCTGCTGGAAACGCTTGCCTATCTTTTCGGGGTTCTGGGCATGGCAGACAATAGTGCCGTCATTGGCATAGAGGGCGATATAGCCTGCGCCGTCGTACAGGTTGACTTGTTTTATCACGTCCTGAGAGTAATAGAGGTCAATTGTAATGCCCACAAGCCCCACCACCGCGCCGGTGCGTTCTACGATGATGGGGTAGCGTATATCCGTAAGGAGGGTAGTGCGGCCCATGACGGTTCCGGCAGCCGGATTGGTGATAACCGGCACGTTAGAAAGGGTGCTGAGGAGGCTTTGATAGCCTTCATACGCCTCTATTTTGAGGGCCCCTGACTCGCGGGTAACCGAGGTAATATAGTTCCCGCTCCCGTCGGTGCCTTCGGTATTGGCGAACTGGCTGTCCATGCCGTCGATAACCCCCGGCTTCCATACGGTATAAATCTTGATAAACTGGGTATTGGATTCCATTATGCCCTGTATATTGTCGTTATAGTGGGCGCGGCGCTCTTGGGCGTTCTGGATGTTTTCATAACTGTTCATTATTTCGGCCAGTGTTTTTACCGTGTCGTAATAGGCGCCGTACCGGGAGTGAAAGTTTTGCGCGTAGAGGCCGGTCATGTTTTCCATAATTTCATACGCCGAGTCGGTCTCGGCGGCAGCGGCTCTATTGAGGAGCACAATAGAGATGAGCGCCGCTACCACTAGTAACATTGCCGCGATGGTTACGGTCAGTCTAATTTTTAATTTCACGAAATCCTCCTTTGGACTACGGTTTTAGTTTCGGTTTTAGTTTCCGCTCTGTGTTCTTTATAAGCGGCATTCGCTTGCGTATCTCTTATACCATATTTCAAAATCTAGCGCAACAGCGCCCCGGACATCCCCGCCGCTTTGCAGGGAGGAGGCGGCTTTTTTGATCCCTGCCGTTATTATAGACCGGGGGCGCTGTTTTTTACCGGGCAATTTTTTAATTATGCCGGTTTTTTATAGAAAAAATAAAAAAAATAGAAAAAAATAAAAATAAAAAAAAGGCGGGGCCGGGGCGGGCTACATCCGCAGGTAGATACGCTCCGCCGAACCCCAGTGGCCGCGGAGGTCAAGGGTGCGCCCCTCTGAGTCAACCAGCGTGCCGCTGTACTGGCCAAGGGGCGTGTCGTACTCCGTCCGCACTACAAAGGCGTTAAACCTGTGGGGGAACTGCTCCTTTGGGGTAAAAATCAAATCCACCATGCCCTCCATGTCCTGAATAACCCAGTCCGACCTGACCCCTTCGGGCATGGTAATCCGAACCGGCGGCAGAGGCGTAACCTTCCCGCCAAGCCACAGGGCGTTCTCATTGTTTTTGAAGCTCCCCCGGCTCTGGCTCTCTGCCACGCTGAAGCCGTACCGCCGGTTTTCCCCGTCAAACCCTAAGCCGGTACACCGCGTCCAATAGGCGCGGTACGGGTAATAGCCCTTAAAATCCCCGAAAAAGCCCGCGCTCTTCGCCGGATCAAGCCACAAGTGCCGCCCGCCTATCACCATGTCCCCCCGCACCGGCGTAAGGGCCTTGTAAGCGTAAAAACAGCGGGAATCCGCGAAAAGCAGGCTTACCGCCATCGGGGGAAACCGCGTCTGGTCGGCCTCATACTCAAGGTGGGCGGTAAAAGACGCCCGGGAACGGCCCGCCTCGATATCCAAATCAATTTTAACCGTGTCCGCGTCGAGCCAGTTGTGTATCCTCAAGAAAAAACCGGAAAACCGGCTGTCAATCGAGGCGTTGGCAAGGCTGCGGGGCATCCGCCAGCCCCCGAAAGGCGCGAACCTGCGGAACCGGAAGGGCTGCCCCCGCTCTTTGTCGTAAAGAAAAACCTGCGCCCACCGGAAATATTTCATGTTGCCCACCAGGGCCTGCAAGTAAAACCGCTCGTCCTGCGCCGCAAATGCCTGCCATTCCTTGAGCCGCCAGTTCCGCGCCCACCGGGGGACCGGGACGGGAAACGGGAAGGGCTTGCGGACCGCAAGGAGGTCGGCCTCGCCAAAGGCGGCGAGCCATGTTCCTTGCAATGCCTCGCCCCGCTCCACCGGAGAGGGCCGGGGGTCCTGTATTTCTCTGGTATACATCGTTACGCCGCCTGTTTTTAGATACCTTTGGATTGGCTCGGATAATCTAATATATCAAGTATCGGTAAAGACCGCTCCCGGATTTACGCGCCCCGGAGGTGTTTCAAGCGCGCCCTGCGCCGCTCCCTTTGCCGGCGGCTCGGTTAGGCGTTTTGTTGGTTCCAGAACAACTTATTCTGTAAGCAGAATAACTTGTTCTGCAAGCAGAATGACTTGTTCTGCAAGCAGAATAACTTATTCTGTAAGCAGAATAACTTATTCTGCAAGCAGAATAACTTGTTCTGCAAGCAGAATAACTTGTTCTGCAAGCAGAATGACTTGTTCTGTAAGCAGAATGACTTATTCTGCAAGCAGAATGACTTGTTCTGCAAGCAGAATAAACCATCCTGTACCCGTATAAATCATTAGTATATAACGAATTACCGGCGCTTCGCGCCTCTTTGGGAAGAGAATTTGGAGGGTCATAGACCCCCCAAACCCCCGCTAAAGGCTTCCTGCGCTGCGCTACTAACGCCGTCGAAGCGCGGTGAGGCGCCGCTTCGGGGTTGTGACTAAACGTACAAACCCTATCGCAACAAGAAGCGCCTGAATCCCCCGCAGGGGGCTTCCTGCGCCGCGCCCTTTCGCCATCGAATTCCGCTGAGGCGCCGCTTCTGGGTTGTGACTAAACGTACAAACCCTCTCACCGCGAGAAGCACTTTAAACAGCCTCCGGCTGCACAGGGGGGCCGATATAGAGGTATGATGCTTTATTTGCTTTTGCTTTTTGTCGCGGCCCAGGCGCAGGGCCAGGAAAACGGGGGCAAGCCGCCTGCGGACTTGTCCATCGCCCGGGAAGATACCCGCATAGAACAGCGGGTTGACGGGGGCTTTCATCTTTTTATACGCAAAAAGACCGGCATAGCCTCGGTAATGCTGGTGGAAACCACCAAAGACCCGGCCTTGCAGGAAGCCAATTACGCATACCGCGATCCTGAGTGGAACCCGGTCAACGGAGACGAAACCAGACTGCTCAACGAGGCGCCTATCGCCAAAACAAGCCGGCTCTGGTCCCTCATCGACTCGTCAGCCGAAAGCCATAGCGAGTTCGGGGAAGCCTTTCATATCTATATCCCCTATATCATCCTCTACGGCTACGAGTATACCCGTCATGGGGAAGTGTACGTCCAGCACGGCACCTATTTTAATATCCGCGCCTTTGCCCTGCCCCACGGGGACTACCGCGGGGCCTTCCAGGATAACCCCTTTGTCCTTGAAGTTACCCAAAAACCCCTTGAAGGTCCGCCTGACGGAAACTATATGCGGGAAACGATCAATTCCTTTGCCAACATAACCACCGCGAATACCGGCGACCTTGTGTGGTCAAGGGAACCGAAAGATTTGGTTGACAAGATACGGGGGCTTTTGGAAAAAGAACAGCGGAAGGCCCTCGACCTTGTTATCTGCCTTGACACCACCTCAAGCATGCGGGACGACATCGCGTCCCTGAAAGCGGGCCTTTCAAGGACCCTTGAGGAACTTGCCGGGGAATTTCTTGATTTCCGCGTGGGGCTGGTCCTGTATAAGGATTACCGCGACGAATACCTGCATAAAACGTTCCCCTTCACCAAGGACATTAAAGCGTTCAACAGCACCTTGCAGGGGGTGAGGACCGGCGGCGGCGGGGACATCCCTGAAGCGGTGTACGAAGCCCTGCACGAAGCGGCTGTGGCGTTCCCCTGGGAAGCGGAGGCCCGGCTTATCATCCTTCTAGGTGACGCGCCGCCCCACCCGCGGCAGAAAGGGGCGGTCTCGAAAGAAATGGTGTATCAGGAAGCAAACGCCCGGAATATCAAAGTAAGCGCCATAATACTGCCCCAGTAAGCGTTGTCAGCGCCCCCAGCTCTTTACCGAATGAAGGTATTCGATGGTATACAGCCCGTCAAGGGCGCTTGAGCAGGGCTCCCGCGCCCGGTCAAGGGCGCAGAGGGCCGCATCCTGTATCATAGCGGCGAAATAACCGGTTGGCCCTGCAAAGGTTTCGCCTGTGGGGGTTAGGGAGCGGAACCCCTGGGCATAGGGGCAGGGGCCGCTTTCCCACACCGCAAAAACCCCGTTGCCGATACGCAGCCGCCCGTGTTCGCAGGAGAACTCAAGCTCGAACACCAGGTGGTCCCGCCCGGCGCCCAGTTCCAGCGTAAAGGGGACAGCCCCTGCCGGGCGGTCAAGCCGGCCTAGGAGGAACGCGCTTCCCTCCCGCGCCGTGAGGGGGGCGCCCCATGCCTTGCTGTGTTTCGCCCTCCCGCCGCTTAAAAACATAAGCGCGTCAACAATATGGGTGGCGTCATGCCAGAACACGTCAAGGAGGCGCCGGCTTGCGCCCATAAAGAGGGAGGCCCTGGCGCTTAGAAGGCGCCCGAGCCGTTCCCCGCCCAGAAGAGCCTTTGCCCGCAGGTAGTCTTGGGAATACCGGCGCTCATGGTTGGTAATAATTGTTACGGCCCTGCGCCGGTGGAGGCCGGCTATCTTCCGCGCCTGCCCCAGGGTGCCGGCCAGGGGTTTTTCACAGACAACCGCCGGCACCTTCAGCGCCGCCGCAAGGGCGCAGTAGCGCTGGTGGCTGTCAGGGTGGGTTGCGACAACCAGTATGTGCGGCTTATGGGCCTGTATCATGCCCTCCGCATCGGCGTATACCGGCACGCCCCAGCGTTCCGCAAAGAGCCGGCGCCGGCTTTCGTCCGCGTCCGCGCCGGCTGCAAGGGCGCATTGGGGGTTTGCCTCAAGCGCGCCGGCATGGGTGCAGGGCTTCTCCCGCAGCGGGTCGTCTTCAAGGAGGCTTGCGATACGGCCAAGCCCTACCACCGCAGCGGTTATCTTTCCGGTATCTGTATCGGTCATTTTCACAGGGTATACTGAGGCGGCCCGTTTGGTAAAGGGGAAAGGGGAAAGGGGGCCTTCAAATCCTGCCGGGGCGCAGGGCCCGCTCTTCATAGCGCCTTATGCCCGCGTTGAAATGCCGCTCGGCCTCCAGCGAAGACGGGGGGCCGTGCCCGGGCAGCACCACCCAGTCCCCTGCAAGGGACAATACTTTAGTGCGGAGCGCCCGGACCTGGGCGGCGGCGCCGTAAGAACTGGCGGTACTGCCCACAAGGCCAGCGGTCAGGGCGTCGCCGGTAAACAGGAGGCCCTCAAGTTTGAACACCACTGAGTCCGGCGAATGGCCGGGCACCGAAATAACCTCAAACCGAAAGGGGCCTGCGGTAACAACATCCATGTCCCGCACCATAATAGACCGGTGGCCTAAAACCGTCTGGTTCATGGCGTAAATATCCGCGTTGTATATCCGCTTGAGGGTTTTAAGCCCGCCTGTATGGGTTATATGGTCGTGGGTAAGCAAAACCCCCCGCACCTGATACCCGTTGTTCTCGATAAACCCCAGTATAACCGTGTCCATGCACCCGGGATCAACCACCAGCGCCTCCCGGGCCTCTTCGGTATCCTCGGTTCCCACCACATAGGCATTGGCAAACGTCCGGGGGCAGCAGTGGACGAACAGTTTCACCGGCTATTCCCCGTCCCTGAAGGCGAATACGGCCTCGCCGGTATTGGACTTGTCAAAAGAAACGTCCTCCCGCCGGCTGCCGGTAAAATTAACCCGGGTGATATTACAGTCAGTAAACTCCGTGCGCTGAATATCCGTGTCAATAAACCGGCTGTTATAGAGGTTGGAGTGGGCGAAGCAGCAGTTAAGTATCATGGCCCCGCCGTAGTTGCTGTCAAGCATCTCCATAGTCTTAAACGCGGTGTTTCTCATGCGCGAGCCTGCGAAGGAGCTGTAGCGCATATCCCCGTCGGCAAAGGCGCATTCAAGGAAATCCGCCCGGTCAAAAAACAAAAGCCGGCTTAACACCTCCCGGAAGGAGCAGTGCCAGAAGGTCGCGTCCCGGAAGTTGCAGCCGTAGAAACGCCTGCCTGAGAAGTCAAGGCGTTCAAAGTGCAGCCCCGCGGCGTTGAGGTCCTTGACCGTCTCCCGCTCCTGTATCCACCGGGCGATGCGGGACGCTTCAAGCGGCGGGTCCACTGTGTGTATCGCGCAGAGCTGGGAGCCTGAAAGCGCGGCGCGCCCGCATCCGGCGGCGCAGGGCGTTACCGTAAACATAGCCGCCTGCAAGCGGCGCCTGAACCCGGGGCGCGGCGTTTCATGATACCAGGACCGCAAGGCTTTGGGAGACTTCTTCCCATGAAAACACCTCAAGGTTGACGATGCCGTCAAAGCGCCGGAGATACGGCGCAAGCTCCCTGTACCAGGGCTCGCCTTCAACCAGGGGCCGGTGGTCTTCAAGGCGCTTGTCTTCGGCGGCTTTCTGCCGGTCAATCCTGTGGAGGTGTATTTCCCGTATCCGCCCCTCATGGCGCTCAAAAAAGCGGGCAGGGCTCTTGCCTTCAAGGAGGAGGTGGCCGCAGTCCATACAGAGGCCGGTTTCCGCCGGAAGCAGAGGGAGCAGGGCCTCAAGTTTGCGGGGGTGCGTGTTCTCAAGGACGAACCGGCCAATGCCGAACCGGTCGAACCAGGCGTTCATAAGCCGCGCTTGAGACGGCGGGTCCTCCCCGGGATGAAGGACGCAGTGCCGCACCAGCGGCATAAGCCGCGCTGCAAGGGCGGCGTGTTCCGGCGCGAGGGTGTCAGGAAGGTGGGCGGTGAACGCGAAGCGGGTGGAGCAGGCGGCGATACCCTCCCATTCCTGTTCGAGGAGGGCCTCTGTTTCGCGGTTATAAAAGAAGAACAAGAGTTCAACGCCGGTTATCTCCGGCTTTTCCGCGAGAAACCGGAGGTTTTCAAGATAGGTCCCCGGGATGACCCAGGAAGGGACGCTGAGCGTATACATAGCGCCTTATTTTACCTTGAGGGGGATGCCGGCGATCATGCACTCCACCGAGTCGGCGGCGGCGGCGATTATCCGGTTCGCATGGGCAAGGAGGGTGTTATAGCGCCGGACATCTTCATCAAAGGGGATATTCCCCAGGCCGGTTTCGTTGCTTACTACGATGCAATTACCCATAGCCTTGACCGCCCTTTCAAGGATCGGGAGGAAGTCTTGTTCCCGTTTATAGTACATACGGTTATTGACCCACATAGGGAGGCAGTCCACCACGGCGAAGCCGCCGGCTTGGACAAGGGCTTTATCAAGTTCTAAGGGTTCTTCTATAGTGGTAAACCTGCCGGAGCCGCCCAGGGCGGCGCGTTCTTCTTGGTGCCTGCGGATTCGGCTTTCCATTTCTCCGTCCAGGGCTTCGGCAGTGGCAACGAAAGCTATTGCCCCGGGCCAGCGTTCAAGGGCGACAGCAAGGGCGCGCCGTGATTTTCCGGCTTTGACTCCGCCTGTGATGAGCATAATCATAGCCTTCATCTTGAAATATCCCCCTATCCCTGTCAACCCCCCGAAGGGGGGTTCACGTGCTTCCTGGGGTGAGCGGGTTTGCGGTTTGAGGCGCAACCCTCACGCGGGGCCTCAGCGCGCTTTGACGGCGCACGGGCGCAAGGCATGAAGCACTAGCAGGGGGTTTGGGGGCAGCCGAAGGCTGTTTCAGCGGCCAGTTTGCGCTATGAGTCGCAAGACAGGAAGCGCAGGTAAAAAAGTACCCCCAAATAAAACCAGCGCCGAAGGCGCAAAAGTCGTATGTTAGGGGTGGTTTCCATGAAGGGGCGGGGGGCTTTAGCGCGGTTCGATGGCGTGTGGGCTCACAACAAGAAGCGTTAGTGGGGGGTTTGGGGGGTCTATGACCCTCCAAAAAGAAAAAAAGCGCCGGAGGCGCAAACCATAGAAAAAAGAGAGAAGGCGCAGGCGGCGTCCGGTGTGGCGCTTGTGCGTGGTGTTTCCATGAAGGGGCGGGGCGTCAGCGCGGTTCGATGGCGTAGAGGCGCATAGCAGGTAGCCTTTGTGGGGGGTTTGGGGGGTCTATGACCCTCCAAAAAAGAAAAAAAGCGCCGGAGGCGCAGAAATAAAAAGGCGCCGCAGGCGCAAAAGTCATATATTGGGGGTGTTTCCATGAAGGGGCGCGGGGTATTTGGTATGGGCGCTGCGCTGCGCTTGCGCTTGAAGAGATTTGGGGGGACCAGTCCCCCCAAGCCCCCCATCAGCGGCTACGTGTTGCGAGCCGGTGCGGGGGCGGTGCGGTGTGCGGGGTTTCCATGAAGGGGC
>JAITHF010000003.1 GCA_031280115.1 Spirochaetaceae bacterium
TAAACCTGAGTCAGATTTGTCTAAACCTGAGTCAGAAATGTATAAACCTGAGTCAGATTTGTCTAAACCTGAGTCAGATTTGTCTAAACCTGAGTCAGATTTGTCTAAACCTGAGTCAGATTTGTCTAAACCTGAGTCAGATTTGTCTAAACCTGAAGCAAAAACAGACTTTTCTGTCTGCTGTTTGGTGTGATATTCAAGCATAGCATACGGTTTGCTGCGGGATGGTGCTGTATGCTCCGGCCTGCCTGTTGAGCCTGCCCCAAATACGCCTTGCGCCGCCTTTCTGATGAGCGCGAAGGGAGCGGAAAAAGCGAAGCGGGCGGAGCGGGAATATATATATAGAAAGAAAGAAAAGAAAAAAAGGTTGGAAAATATATTAAAAAATGACCGGATTCCGGCGGAGAGGGCTTGACAAAGCCAAAATCGCCCTCATAACTTTTTTGTCGTTTGGCAACACTGCGCCCTAACGGGAGCGCCGCCGTCATATAGTTTCATTATGAAAAAAATAATACCAGCGCCCTCCCGTCTGGTCAAGGATTTTCTTTATTGAGCGCTGCGCTGCGCTTGCGCTTTTATAATGCAATTTGGGGGAACCAGTTCCCCCAAACCCCCGCTCAAGGCTTCCTGCCTCGCGCCCGTGCGCCATCAAATTCCGCTGAGGCGCCGCTTCTGGGTTGTGACTAAAATTGCAAACCCGCTCGCCGCAAGAAGCACGTGAAACACCCGCAGGGTGCTGCGTGGCGCAAGTGCGTTATCAAATTCCGCTGAGGCGCACCTTCTGGGTTGTGACTAAACGTGCAAACCCTATCGCCGCAAGAAGCACTTAAAACCCCCTTCGGGGGCGCAGGGGGTTGAAACCCCCGCAGGGGTATACTATACTAAAAGTAATGACAAGTGTGCCGTATCACGCTGAATAATTAGAGGAGATATTATGAAAATAGGAACTGTCAAAGAAATCAAAAAACATGAGTACCGTGTGGGCTTAACCCCGAAAGCCGCCGAAGCGTACAAAAATCACGGGCACACCGTGTATGTTGAAAAAGGCGCCGGAGAGGGGTCGGGCTACCCTGACGGGCTGTATACGGCTGTAGGGTGCGCGATACTGCCCACCCCGCAGGCGGTATTCGCTGAAAGCGATATGATTGTCAAGGTCAAAGAGCCGCTCAAAGAAGAATACGATCTTATTCGGGAAAACCAGATCCTGTTCACCTATCTGCATCTTGCGCCGGACCGCCCCCTTACCGACGCGCTCCTGCGCCGGAAATGCGTGGGCATCGCCTTTGAGACGATTAAAGACCGGAAAGGGGGGCTGCCCTGCCTCAAACCCATGAGCCAGATCGCAGGGCGCCTCTCTATTCAGGAAGGCGCCAAATACCTTGAGAAGCCCTTCAAGGGCAGAGGCGTGCTCCTCTCCGGCGTGCCCGGGGTGCCGGCTGCTGAAGTGGTGGTGCTGGGAGCGGGAATCGTGGGGGCCAACGCGGTAAAAATCGCCGCAGGCTTCGGCGCTCATGTCACGGTGGTTGATATTGACCTTGACCGGCTTGAGTACCTTGAGGATATCTACGGCAATAGAATCAGCACCCTCTACTCAACCCAAGAGAACATTGACGAAATCCTTCCCAAAGCGGATCTGGTTATTGGGGCCGTGCTTATCCCCGGATCTTCAACCCCGAAACTGCTTCGGGAAAAACACCTCAAAACCATGCGCCCCGGCGCGGTTATCGTGGACGTGGCAATCGACCAGGGCGGGTGCTGCGAGACGAGCAAAGTAACGTACCACGATGATCCGGTCTTTGTCAAAGTCGGGGTCCTGCACTACTGCGTGGGCAATATGCCCGGTGCCGTGTCGAACACGTCGACCAACGCGCTGGTAAACGCGAACCTCCGGTACGGGCTTTCTATCGCGGACCTGGGCGCCGAGGGAGCCCTCAAAAAGGACCCGGGCCTGCTTGAAGGGCTGAACGTGTATAAGGGCGCCCTCACCTATCAAGGCGTGGCCGCGGCGCACGGCCTGCCCTTTACCCCGCCACGCGAGGTGCTAGGCTAGTTTCTATTTTTTATTTTTCTATATTTTTTTTATACCTGCCCGCACAGGCGGGCAGGACCGGGGCGGGGTTTGTAGAAAAAGAGAAAAATAGAGTAACGAATAATCCCCGCCCCCCATTCACCCGGCCAATCCGACCAATCCAATCAACGCAGTTCCTCCCAGTCCCCGTCAAAGAAGGCTACGTTATGGAACGCCTCTTTCGCGACCGCGTCGGCCACCAAGCGGGCCTGGGCGCCGGACGCGCCGAAAACAATGATGCGGGTGTTGTGGTCTTCCACCGGAAGGCGCCCGTCATTCTTGGCCTCAAGCATGACGCCCTGGTCCTTGCCTGCTTTGAGTTCCGCCGCCGGAATGGAGCGCGCGAAAAGGAGGCTGCCGGCCTGAAACGCTTCGGCGTCCCGCGCATCAATAAGCACCGCTGTCCGGTCCTGCTCCCTGACGTACTGTACCCCCTCTTTTTCAATGCAGGTAAGCCCGCCCAGGGCCCGCCAGACCGGGATGCCAAGCTGGTAGCGCTTCACGTTGGTATACCCTGCCTCCACCAATTCCGCAGACAGGCGCACCGCTTTGCCGCAGTACGGCCCGTTACAATACAGCACAATAGGCGCGGCTTTGTTGTCCCCCGCCACGCGGCCTACTTCGGCCACGTCGGAGACGTAGAGCGCCTTTGAGACCCCGGGTTTCGCCGCCAGGTTCACGGCCCCCGGAATGTGGCTTACCGCGAACTCCATAAACGGACGGGCGTCGAACACCACGGCGCTCCGCGCCGCTAAAACGGCCTGGAGGTCCGCAGTGGAGATTTCCGGCGCGGGCGCAGAAGACGCAGGCAGCACGGCGCGGAAAATATCCGGCGCGGAAGCCTGCGCGGCCTGTCCGGTACCGGCGGTTTTACACGAAATACCCGCGGCGCTCAGGGCCAGAACCGCACAGAAAAAAACAACGGCATGATTCTTCATAATGAAACTCCTCTCTATAAATAAATTACATCATTACGCGGATTACCCGGGGCGTTCCTGCTTTTCCGCCGCAAGCCCTGCAAGGATGCTGTCCGAAACGTTGACCAGGGTCCTTCCCATATCAATAATAAAATCCACCGAAATAAGAATGGCCGCAAGCTCAATGGGCAGCCCCAAGAGGGAAAGCACCAAAAGCGAGACATTGGCGGCGTTGCCGGCGCCGCCAGCATTTGCAGGGATTTTATGAAAAGCCGGGCAATAATGTTTACCCGCTTTTTCACTTCCGCGCCGGCGCCGGCCTTTGTCTCAGGGCCGAACACAAGCTGGAGCGCCACGCCGAAAGCCGCGCCTGCAAGGAGCGCGATAAGGGTGCGGACCTTGACACTCCCCCCGCCTTTAGGCGGGGGATTCTT
>JAITHF010000024.1 GCA_031280115.1 Spirochaetaceae bacterium
TTCAAGGAAACCCTGCACCTCACACCCGGCCTGCCGTAAACAGCCTCCGGCTGCCCGCAGGGTGTGAAACAGCCTCCGGCTGTTAAACATGACCGGACGTATGCTGTTCTGTTGAATCCCTCTTCGAGGGATTCTGGAAACCGAAAAGGCTGCCGCAGATGCCGCCTATAATATGGCCGAACTCGGAAATATTATTGTCCTCAAAACTGGACAGCGCCTCTTTCCCCAGATAGAGCGCCGTCACCAGAATAAACGTCAAGGGAATCTCGCCGCGCCTGAAATTGGTGAACGACCCAAGGAGTATCATCATAAATACCACCCCGCTCGCCCCCAGCAAGCCTGTGGAAAAAAGAAACGCGTTAAGCGCGCCGGTAACAAGCGCGGTTACTGCCATCATAAAAAGCAGGGCCCTCGAACCGTAGTGTTCCTCCAGCATAGGGCCGAGTATGAGAATCAGGGAAAAATTACTGATAAAGTGGAGAACGTTTATGTGGCCTGCGGCGTGGGTCGCAAGGGTAAGGATGTTCCGGATGCTGCGGAGGGAAAACTCGTGCTTCCCCGGAACCGCGAACCAGCGCCATGTAAGATCGGGAAACAGCGTGTATGAGAGGATGAGCACTGCAAGGCTTATTATCGTATAGGTCAGCACTACCGGCGCGTTGTATTTAATCCGCATAAAAACTCCTTGCCTAGAGAGTATACGCAGAAAACGCCGGAGATGCTACGCCCTGTTAGAGGGGCCGTTCCCTTAAAGGATATGCAGCTCCACCGGGCAATGGTCGGACCCTTTCACGTCAGCCCGGATAAGGCTCTTTTCCACCCGCCACATAAAGGCGCGGTCAACGCAGTGGTAATCAAGGCGCCAGCCCACGTTTCTGTCCCGGGAATGGGCGGAATAAGACCACCAGGTGTAGTGGTTGGGCTCCTCCGGGTGGAGGGAGCGGAACGTGTCCACATACCCTGCGCGGGTAAACATATCCATCCACGCCCGCTCTTCAGGAAGGTAGCCGGCGGACTGCTCGTTATCTTGGGGGCGCGCCAAATCTATCGGGGTGTGGGCGATATTATAGTCCCCGCACAACACCACGTGGCGCCGGCAGGCCACGAGGGTATCGCACCGCGTCTTTATGGCCCGGCAAAACCGCATCTTGTAGTCAAGGCGGGACCCCGTGTCCCGGGAATTGGGGAAGTACGCGGCGATAACCACGAAATCCCGAAAATCCGCCTGCAATACCCGCCCTTCGCTGTCAAATTCAGGTATGCCCAGAGGCTGCACGCTCCGCGGCTTTAAGCGCGTATAGACGGCCACGCCGGAATACCCCGCTTTGCAGGCGCAGCTCCAATAGGAACGGTAGCGCCGCTCCTTCTTATCAATGGGGTTTATCATTTCCGGCGCGAGCTGTTTGGGGGTTGCCCTGGTTTCTTGCAGGCACAGCACCTCCGGGGACTCGCTTCTCAGCCACTGGATAAACCCCGTCTTCTTTTCAACTGAACGGATGCCGTTCACGTTCCACGATACAATACGCATATAATCATCCTACTATAATTCCGGCGCTGCCGGGGCGCAAGCGCCTTTCAGCAGGGGTATTATACGCCTTTTAGGAGGAGGCCAAGGGCGTTTTCCGCCGGTTTTCTTTCCTGTTAAAATAGGGTAGCATAGAGAAGGTTCCGCGCTGGCGGCGGCGCGGGCAAAATAAAGAGAACAGAGGGTAGATATGTATGATAAAGCGTTATTAGGAGACGAAGCGGCGGCCTTGGGCGCCCTCCACGCCGGCATAAGCGCGGCTTACGGGTACCCGGGCACGCCTTCAACGGAGATTCTGGCGCGTCTTATCGCCGAATACGAGCGGGGCGGGCCGCCGGCGGCGTGGTGCGCCAACGAGAAGACCGCCCTTGAAGCGGGGCTGGGGGTGAGCTTTGCCGGCAGGCGGGCGTTAGTTACTATGAAGCACGTAGGGCTTAACGTGGCGTCGGACCCGTTTGTCAACGCGGCGCTCCTTGGCATACAGGGGGGGCTTGTTATCGCCGTGGCAGACGACCCCGGGATGCACAGTTCCCAGAACGAGCAGGATTCCCGTTTTTACGCGGCCTTCGCCTTGGTCCCCTGCCTTGAGCCCCGGAGCCAGCAGGAAGCCTATGATATGGCCAGGGAGGCGTTCGATCTCTCTGAGCGGTTCAAGGCGCCGGTGCTGCTGCGCCTTACCACCCGCCTTTCCCACGCCCGCGCCGGCGTCCGCCTTGGGGAACAGCGGGAACAGAACCCGCTTTCCAAGGCGGGCGACCGGAGCCGCTGGTCCCTCCTTCCGGCCTTTGCGCGGCGCAACTACCAGGCGCTGCTTGACAAACAGCCCGAACTCCTTGCCTGGTCAACAGGCCACAAGGCCAATGCGATAGAGCCGGGGGACCGGTCCTTCGCGGTGATTACCGCCGGCGTGGGGGGCAATTACTACGAGGAAAATAAGGCGGACCTCCCGCGTATCCCGACCCGCCTCCACATCGGCGCCTACCCTCTGCCTGTTGACCTTATACGCAAGGTCTGCGCGGCAGCGGAGCGGGTGCTGGTGCTTGAGGAGGGGCAGCCCTTTATCGAGGAGCGGCTTCGGGGCATACTCCCCCGGCCCCTTGAGGTTTTAGGCAGGCTCAGCGGAACCGTAAACCGCGCGGGCGAGCTTGACCCGGACTCGGCCCGGAAGAGCCTGGGGCTTCCCCCGCGGGAGAACATCCTTTCCGCCCGGGAGATACCACTGCCGCCGCTTCCGCCCCGGCCTCCCCAGCTCTGCCAGGGCTGCCCCCATCGGGACAGCTACGAGGCTATCCTTAAAGCCGCCTCAGGGCTTGAGCCGCTCAGTATCAACGCGGACATTGGCTGTTATTCCCTGGGCGCCCTCCCGCCTTACCAGGGGGTTGACTCTATCGTGTGTATGGGCGCCTCAGTGGGCATGGCCAAAGGCGCGGCAGACGCGGGTATTCCCTACGCCCTGGGGGTTATCGGGGACTCGACCTTTTTCCATTCAGGCATAACCGGCCTTATCGACGCGGCGGCGGCCAATACGCCTATGACCCTGATTATTCTTGACAACCGCAGCGTTGCCATGACCGGCTGCCAAGACCCGGTGTTCCCGTCTGACCGGCTGCGGGCGCTCTTGCTGGGTATCGGTATTCTGCCGGAGCGCATCCTTGAGCTTGAGGCGAAAAAGCACCTTATAGAAGAAAACGCCCGGCGCCTCAGAGCGGAGATTACCTATCCGGGGCTTTCGGTGGCAGTGTTCCGGCGGGAATGCCTTGAGGCGGCCCGGAAGCGGCAGAAAAAAGCCCGCGGAAGCGGGAGTCCCTGATGCGCGGCGCTTTGCCGGCGCTGGCGGCGCTGGCGGTGCTGGCGGTTCTTCCTCTGCGGGGGGAAGAGTCCGGCGCCTTTGAGTTTAAGATCGAAATCCGCCAAGGCTGCGCCAAAGGCGCGGTGATCACCCGCTTTCGGGGTGGCCTGGGGCGGGTCGTGATTCCGGCGGACCTTGGGGGCGCGCCGGTCACCGCCATTGGGCCTGAGGCGTTTTTCGAGGCCCGGGGCATTACAAGCCTGGAGATACCGCCGTCAGTAACCCGCATAGGCGAAGGGGCGTTCTTCGGGTGCGTCAATCTGGCGGAAGCGGCGCTGCCGCCGGCTTTGCGGGTTATTCCGGAGCGGGCGTTTTACGGGTGCATCCGGCTTGAGCGGGTGGAGATACCGCCGTCGGTCGAGGTTATCGGGAAGGACGCCTTCGCCTACTGCCGGCGCCTCTCCCTCCCCTGGGACGCTTGAAACTCCCGCGGGCAGCCGAAGGCTGTTTTACGTGCTTCTTGCGGTGAGAGGGTTTGCAATTTTAGTCACAACCCTGAAGGATGCGCCTCATCGCGCTTCGATAACGCACGAGCGCAAAGCAGGAAGCCTTTATGGGTGGTTTGGAGGGTCTATGACCCTCCAAATTCTTCCCAAAGAGGCGCGCAGCGCCGATAATTCATTATACGATAATGATTTATACGGGGACAGGATAGTTTATTGTGTGCTCAAAACGGTTTTTCTTGTAGCCAACAAAACGCCCGCCGGAGCCGCAGGCGGGAGGGCGCAGCGCAGGCAGCCTTTGGTTGGGGGTTTGGGGGAACTGGTTCCCCCAAATTCTTCCCAAAGAGGCGCGAAGCGCCGATAATTCGTTATAAAACAATGATTTATGCGGGGACAGAATAGTTTATTTTGGTGCCAAGGAACTCTTTCTTGGTGCCAAGGAACCTTTGCTTGGCGCCACGGAACCTTTGCTTGGCGCCAAGGAACCTTTGCTTGGTGCCAAGGAACCTTTGCTTGGCGCCAAGGAACTCTTTCTTGGTGCCAAGGAACCTTTGCTTGGCGCCACGGAACACTTTCTTGGCGCCAAGGAACCTTTGCTTGGCGCCAAGGAACAGTTTCTTGGTGCCAAGGAACAGTTGATAGGGGCAAAGCACCCGTAGCTTGGCGAC
>JAITHF010000067.1 GCA_031280115.1 Spirochaetaceae bacterium
GAGGAAGCCAATACCGGGGTTATCATGGTTTCCCATGACATTAAAACAGCGGTTGTTTACGCCAAACAGGTGCTCCACCTTGCAGGGGAACAGGTTTTTCTGGGAGACCCGGAAGCATACGGGAAATCCCCTGTAGGGCGGCGCTTTCTCAGCAGCGGCGCCTAGGGGCGGCCCGTTTGGACGGCGTTTTTGAGAAAAAAGATAAAAATAACTATGCAAAGGAGTAGACTATGCGGTTATTAACCAGAGCCGACTTTGACGGTTTGGCCTGCGGCGCGCTCTTGGAATATCTGGGAATCGTCAATGAATGGGAGTTCGTACACCCTACGGATGTGCAGAACGGGTTCGTCCACGCCACGGAAAATGACGTGGTTGCCAATATCCCCTATATCAAGGGCTGTAAAATCTGGTTTGACCATCATTCCAGCGAAATCGAGCGCCTGGGGAAAGCTTTTTTTGAGGAGCGGAAACTCCCGCCCGATCCGGAGGGGTCCATATACCCCGGGTATACCCAATGGGAAGTTATCAAAGTGTCCTGGAACGCGCCGAGCTGCGCCCGGGTTATCTATGACTACTATCGGGAACAAATGCCCGAAGCGGGCCTTGAACGGTTTGAAGAAATGGTGGGCAATGTGGATAAAGTGGATTCAGGCAGCCTCTCTGAGGAGGAGGTCCTTAACCCCGCAGGCTGGGTGCTTCTGGGATTTATCATGGACCCCAGAACCGGCCTTGGGAGGTTTGGGAACTTTACTATTACGAATGTGGAGCTTGTGGGCCTTCTGGCCCAAGCCTGCGTGAACATGGACATAACCCAAATCCTAAGCCTCTGCGACGTGCGGGAACGGATCGACCTCTACTTCCAGCAGGACAAGCTCTTCAGGGAGATGATCCGGCGGCACAGCGCCGTTGAGGGTAACGTGCTTATCATTGATTTGCGGAAGGTTGACCCGATCTATACGGGAAACCGGTTCCTCCCCTATATCCTGTTTCCCGATCAAAATATCTCGGTTACGGTTATAGAAAGCGCAAACCCCGCCCAATGCACCCTGGCCGTGGGGCGCAGCACGGTAAACAAGAGCGCCGCCGTGGATGTGGGCAGCCTGATGCTCGCCTATAAGGGCGGGGGGCATAAGAACGTGGGAACCTGCCAGGTCCCCCGGGACGAGGCGGACCGGGTTTTGCAGGACCTGGTGCGGGCCTGTAAAGGGTAGCGGCATTACCCGGCAGAGGGCGCGTCCGCCAGCTGCTTCGCGCTCTCAAGAAACGACGAGATGCTCCCGCTGACCTGGCGCATTTCATGCACCAGCCCCCTACTTTCTCGGAAATGGTCTGGAGTTTCCCCATCTCGTCATGGATAGCATTGCTTTGCTGGTGTATCTGTCCGGCGCCGTCCCGGACCTGAAAGGTCATTTCCTCCACTGACTTGAGATCCTTGAGCATCTTAGACCCTTCGGAAGCCTGCTCTTCCACCGCCCGGTTCACCACCGCGAATGAGGATCCCATCGTATGAATACCGGTGAAAATGCTGTTCATGGCGCCTACGGTTTCCTGCGAGACCGCCCCTATCTGCCCTATGGCCCGCTCCATTTTTTTTATTTCCGCAGAAATAGAATCGGATTCTTTACCGGCAAGTTCCGCAAGTTTTCGTATCTCAGAGGCCACCACTGCAAAGCCCCTGCCTGACTCCCCCGCGTGGGCCGCCTCGATAGCCGCGTTCATGGCAAGGATATTCGTCTGCCCCGCGATGTCCGCGATGGTCTTGTTGGCGTTCCGCAAGGTCGCGGACTGCTCCTCAATGTTTTTAAGCTCCTCCGCGAGTTTAAGGAGCATGCGGTGCCCGGTTTCGGATGATTTGCTGAGGGTGCCGGTGGCATCTGAGGCGCCTGAGGCGGCCTTGCGGATAGAGTCGATATTCGCGACCAGCTCTTCGATAGCCGTTGAGGAGCGCTCGATACAGTCGGATTGGGCGCGGACGGTCTTTTGAAACGAATCGATATGCCGGAAGATCTCTTCCACCGAATCAACGGCGGTTTTGACGGATTCAAGCTGGGAATGCACCTTGGTATCCATGTCGTCCATACTGCCTGTGATGACTTCCATAGCGCCGAAGGATTCCGCCACCACCGTATTGAGCCGTTTGCTGGCGGCTTCGGCTTTTGAGGTATGGCGGAACTCAAGGTAGTCTATACCCTTACGCAGGCTGTCCCGTATGGTCATAAGCGCCTGCTGCATATCCCCGATTTCATCGGTCCTGCACTGAGGAATCTCCACGGTAAAATCCATGTCCGCAAGGGCGCCGGCAATCATCCGCACCTTGCGGATGGGAATGGTGAGCATCCTATGGGTAAAGGCGATGGATACGCACGCCGCAGCCGCAAGTATCCCAAGGCTTATGAGTATGAGGCGCGTGAGTATCCGCTGGGACTCTGAAAAGACCGCCCCAGCCGGAACCGTGGAAACCAGAATCCAGTTTACCTCCGGTATAAGCACCGAATAGATAAACACCTCGTCGTCTATCATAGAAAAAGCCTGTATCCCAAGCACCTCGTTCCGATAGCGCTCAAGGCCCTGGTCCTCAAAGAAGTCTTTGGCCAGCACCGCGCCGGGGTCCGGGTTGGTGATAAATTTACCTGTCTGGTCCAAGAGGTAAAACCGCTGTTCCGGCACAGGCGCCGCAGCGTCCAGCATGGCCCCCAAAAAGGCGATAGAGACATTGCCGGAAACCACGCCTATATCCCGCTGCTGCCCGTCATAGACATTGACCGATATGGCGGTGGTGAGCTTGTTCGTTACCACGTCGATATAGGGGGCCGCGAAAGAAACCTTGCCGCTTTTCCCCTTGGCGCCTATGAACCAGTTCCGCTTCGTATTGTCCCAGTCAGGGGCGGGTATATAGCCGTTGTCAAACGCGGCGTAGCCCCCGGGCATATTCCAGACCTGGTTGTTCGTCCCGTAGATAAGCGCCACATCCGACTGGGTGCGGATGATGCGCCCGAAGAGGTCGCGGAGCGCCAGGGCGTCCGCCTGTTCCGCGGCCATAAGCGGCGCCGCGCCGGCAGCGGTGGACGCTATCAGGCCCGCCCATTTCTCAAACTTCGCGATTACCATGTCCTTCACGTGGCCTATCGCGGCGTAGGTGCTGTCTTCAATGTTTTTATGCGTAACTGCCCGAAGGTTAAGAAAAAACAGCGCCGAGATAGAAATGGCCATAAACGCGAGGACCGAGACGCAAACCAGCGTAAACAACGCGGCGATAGAAGATCTTTTTTCTTGATGAGCCATAAAGTATACCGCTCCTTATGTAAATCTTTCGTTATTATATTTCTATTATTTCCATTATCCCTATTTATTTTTATTATTCCATTAGTTATTTTCATTTTTTTTATTTTTATTTATTTATTTCTACTTTTTCTACTTTTTCTATATAAAGGCGGGCGGGGGGCGCTGAGGCTGCCCCGCTGCCGGCAGAGGCGGCGGTATCAAGCATCCGCCCCTCGAAGCGCCTTGAGGCGGGGGCGGCGCCTGCCCCTATGCCTGCGGCCTATAGAGCGCTATTTTCTGTTCCGCCAGTTCCCGGGCCTTCATGTCCGCGTCCAGAACGGCTTGCAGGCCCCAGGAACCGGGGAGCGGGCATACCGCCTCCGCGCAGGCCGCGGCCACCACCCGGGGTATGTCGGCAAAGCGGATTCTTCTTTCTAAAAACGCCTGTACCGCCGCTTCGTTGGCCGCGTTATACCCGATTTGAGCCGCCATGCCTGAGGCTGCGGCCCTGTACGCAAGGCCGAGCATGGGAAACCTGCCCGCATCAGCCGGGCCGAACTCCAGATTAAGGTCTTCCAGCCTGAGGGGTTCCAGAAACGTTTCCCCCTTGCGGGGATAAAACAGCGCGTTCTGAATAGGAAGGCGCATATCCGGCTGGGAAAGCTGGGCGTACAGGGAGCCGCTCTTGCACCGGATAAGGGAATGGACAATGCTTTGGGGGTGGATAACCACCTTGATACGGGAGGGGTCCACCGTAAAAAGCCCTGCGGCCTCAATCACCTCAAGCCCTTTGTTCGCCAGAGTAGCCGAGTCAACCGTAATTTTCTTCCCCATGTTCCACGTGGGGTGGCGCAGGGCTTCTTCCGGGGTTACGGTTTCAAGCTGTTCCTTCGTGCGGTTTCTGAAGGGCCCCCCTGAGGCGGTAAGGATAAGCTCCGCAACCTCCTCTTTTCGGTGGGCCTCTATGAGGGAAAAGAGCGCCGCGTGTTCGGAGTCCACCGGAATAACCCAGCGTTTGCGCGCCCGCGCCAGGGATAAAACCAGCGGCGCGGCCATCACCATAGTTTCTTTATTGGCAAGGGCAAGATGTATTCCCGCGTCAAGAACCGCCAGAGACGGCTCAAGCCCTGCGGCGCCGGCGATGCCGTTGACCGCCATGAACGCGCCGCACCGGGAAATCCCCTGCATAAGCCCCGGGCGGCCTGCGTAATCGATGTCCCCCGCCGGCCTTTCCGCGCCGGTAAGGACCGTCTTTGCCCGGGGGAATTCATGCTTCAATGCCCGGAGCCCCGCTTCGTTCCGGTGGCTTGAAAAAAGGACCGGCTCAAAAATCCCGCTGTTCCGCCGCAGCACCTCAAGGGCGCTTGCGCCGATAGAGCCTGTGGCGCCTAAGACCGCGATTTTTCTTTTTCTCATTCTTTTCTTTTTCTCATTCTCATAATTATATAAAACCTTCCCGCTAATAATAGCTTATCCTGAAATCATCCAGAACCGCGAAGCCTATGCGCCGGTATACCGAACTGGCCGCACGGTTCCGCTTCTTCACAAAGAGGCTTACCCCCATGCCTGCGGCGAGAATGCTCTGGGTGAAAACCGAGATTAAACGGGAGGCGATGCCAAGGCCGCGGTATTCAGGAAGGATATATACCCCGCCTATTTGATAGCGGGAAAACGAGCGGGCGTTGGTGTTGATCTTGCCGAGAATACGCCCCCCAAGTTCCGCGATTAACAGGTATTCTCTTGCGGCGGTCCGCTCCAGCAGCCGGCGGCAGGCCGCGGGGTTAAACGCGGCGCCTTTTGGCAGCACCTCTTCCTGCTCATACGCGGCTTGCAGGCGGAACAGCGCGTCCATGTCCCGGGTTTCGGCCCGGCGCAGCACCAGTTTCTCAGGCCCCGCCCGAAAGCCCGCCGGGTCGGGCGGCGCGTCCAGCGCCATAAGGTCGTACTCAATCCGCTCTACCGGTTCGGCGCCGAGGCGCGCCAGGCTGTTTTCAAGAACCTCCGCTTCCCGCCGCAGGCCCTGTACCGAATGGAGCGCCTTTTTCTTGAGAAACCGCTCCATAAAACAAGGCATGGGAATGCCCGGCCTGCTGCCGAACACCGGAAACAGGGAGCCTTTGCTGTAAATGAGCAGGGCCTTCACCTGTTTCTGTTCGTCCTGAAACATCCACGCCTTATCCAGATGGTATAAAAAACGCGCCGCCGCCGCCACGCAGTAAGGCTCCCGGGCCTTGAGGAACGTCTGGGAACCGGAAAACCTTCCGGCCCTGCGCCAGCTATTTCCGGGCCTAATCATGAGGAGGGGTCCACCGGGGCGCGTTAAGCGGGAAGGGCAGGGTTCCTTCCGCGGGAATCCGCCCCAGCAGGGCTGAGAAGCCGGCGATAAACGAGGGGCGGGCGTAACTGTAGACCGCGATGGCGCCGTCTATCCAGGGAACCTGGTCAAGATACACCGGGCTTAGCACCGACATCACCACCACCCGCTTGCCCAGCCCCTGAAGGCGCTTGAGCGCGCCCAGGTCGTCCGCTTTGGCAAGGCAGAAGATAACCGTGTCCGCGTTCTTCGCGGCCCAGGCGAGCTCGGCCCCCCGGGACGCGGCGTACCGGCAGGTAAACGCCCCGGGGTACGCGGCCTTCCCT
>JAITHF010000070.1 GCA_031280115.1 Spirochaetaceae bacterium
TGCGACTATGCAGGACGTGAAGGACCGGTATTTCAAGACCCCGCCGCTGCTCATCAAAGAGAATTTGGGGGCTTTTTTTACCGGCGCTTCATGGTTTGCGGCTCATAGTGCAAACGACGACTGTTGAAACAGCCGGAGGCTGCCCCCAAACCCCCGCTAAAGGCTTCCTGCTTCGCGCCCGTGCGTTTGCGAATTCCCCTGAGGCGCCGCTTATGGGTTGTGACTAAAATTGCAAACCCTCTCACCGCGAGAAGCACCTGAATCCCCCGCAGGGGGTTGCGCTTTGACCGCGAGGGGGTGTATTATAGAAAAAATAGAAAAAATAGAAAAAAGAAAAAATACCCAAGGAGGTACGATGAAACCAGCGGTACAAGGCGCCCTGTCAGGGCTTTTGCTGCTTTCCTGCGCCGGAGGAGGCTCCCGCAGCCCCTCAAGGGAAATGATGAGGGCCTATGCCGAACCCCAAGGATTTGAACGTTTTGAAACAACAGAAGGCCCGTTTATAACCAACGAATTCGATTATATTGCTGATAACCCCTTCCTGCGTACCAAAGACAACCCGCTTTCCACCTTCTCCATTGACGTTGACACCGCAGGCTACGGTATTGCCCGCTCTTATATCAATAACCGCATGATGCCCCCCCGGTCCAGCGTCAGAATAGAGGAGCTGATTAACTATTTCGATTATGATTACCTGCCGCCGGACCCGGATGATGAGCGCCCCTTTGCCCTTCACGTCGAAATAGGCCTGTGCCCCTGGAATACCCCCCGCCTCCTTGCGCGGATAGGTATAAAGGCCAAGGAGTTCCCCCCGGGGGAGCGCCCCAAGGTTAATCTGGTGTTCCTGCTGGATGTTTCAGGGTCCATGAACGAGCCGAATAAACTGCCCCTCTTAAAAAAGGCAATGAAAGGGCTGGTAGAGCGCCTCGGGCCGGGGGACCGGGCGGCAATCGCAGTGTACGCAGGCGCCGCCGGAACCGTGCTGCCCCCGACCTCCTGCGATGATAAGCGCCGCATCTATGACGCGCTTACGAAACTAGAGGCCGGCGGCGGCACCGCAGGCGGCGCCGGCATCCGCCTTGCCTACGATTTGGCCCAGGCGTATTTCGACCCTGCCGCGGTGAACCGGGTCATCCTCTGCACTGACGGGGATTTTAACCTGGGCGTCTCGAACCGCGCCGAACTCCTTGACCTTATCGCCGGAAAAGCCCGCACCGGCGTATACCTCACGGTCCTGGGCTTCGGCATGGGGAACTACCGGGACGGCACGTTAAAACAGCTTGCCGCCAAGGGAAACGGAAACTACGGGTACATTGACACCATTGAAGAGGCGGAAAAAATGTTAGGTGAAGAACTTGAGGCCGCGCTCATTACGGTAGCCCGGGACGTGAAGGTACAAGTCGAGTTTAACCCCCGGGCAGTGGGCGCCTACCGGCTCATAGGGTATGAAAACCGCGTCCTGCGGCAGGAAGACTTTCGGGACGACCGGGTTGACGCCGGAGACATAGGCGCGGGCCATCGGGTAACCGCGTTCTACGAGCTTATCCTTCCCGATGACCCGTCCCTGGCGGATATTCCGGCGCCGGACGCGCTCAAGTACGCGCCGCCGGCTCCTGAGGGCGGGGCCGCGCCGTTTTCTGACGAGCTTTTTACGGTTAATGCGCGCTATAAACCGCCTGAAGGGAATGATCAGGAGACCCGGCTTTTGAGTTTTCCGGTAAAGGCCCCTGGCCGCATCTCCGGCGCTTCCCCTGATTTCGCCTTTGCCGCGGCTGCGGCGGCGTTCGGCCTGCTTTTGCGGGACAGCCCCTACAAGGGCGGCGCGGACTACGGCCTTGTACTGAGCCTCGCCCGCGCCGGAGCAGGCGCCGACCCCCACGGGTACCGCCGGGGGTTTATCAAACTTGCGGAAGCGGCGGAAGCCCTGTCCCGCAAGTGAAGCGCCGCAGCGCCTCTTGACACGCAGGCAGGCGCTATAGTATGTTTGGTATATCTTTAACGGACATAACGAAAAAACGGACATAACGAAAAGAAGAAGAAAAAAAAAAGAGAAGAATAAAGAAGAAAAAAAAAGAGAAAAGAAAGAAAAAAAGCGCCATTAATGGCAAGGAGAAACAGTATGGCACCCAGTAAAAACGCCCGTACCTCCAGCGCGACCCAGAAGTTCTTCTGCGGCTGCGGCGGGGAAATTAAGATGAAGACCCTTTTCGAGCAGGGAAAAATGAAAAATGTCGCCGAATGTGAAAAGTGCAAACGGCTTGAGCGCCGCCCGTCGGACTTTAAATAACCAGCGTAAGCAAGGAGTATTCCATTGGCAGGTAAAAGCAGTTCCGCTGAAAAGCGCCACCGCCAGAGCGAGGAGCGGCGCATACGAAACAAGGCGGCCCGCAGTTCCGTGCGGACCAGCGTGAAGAAGTTTGCGGCGTTAGCCCAGAAAAAAGCGGCGGATGACGCTGAAGCGGCGTTAAAAGACATGATCAAGAAAATTGATACTGCCGCGCAAAAGGGGATTATCAAAAAGAACGCGGCTGCCCGCAAGAAATCGAGGATGCAGCGGCTTTTTAATACCCTTAAAATAGCTCAATAGACAAAAGTCTTGAAATAATGGGCCGGAATGGTGATGCATGGCAGGGAAAAAGTATACCCGAGGGGAATTGATGAGTTCGGTTGCGGAAAAGACCGGCATGAGTCAAAAAGATGTCAGGCAAGTGATGGATTGCATCCTTGGAGACCTGAAAGCCGCCCTCATTAAAAGAAAAATAGTCGAGCTGCGGGGATTTGGCACGTTCAAAGTTAAAGCAAGAAAAGGCAGGAAAAAGGCGAGAAATCCGAGAACCGGCGAAATTGTATCGGTCGGCGCCCATAGCACGGTTATCTTCAGGCCGGGCAGGGCTTTGAAACAAGAGGTATGGAACCTCGGAGAGGAAGCCCCGTGTGACGGCAGCGATGTATGAGCCTTGTCGCAACAGGCCTGCGGGGATTGGGGGCGTGCCTTGTCAATCTTGGCGCCCTCTTTCTGGGAGCCTTGCTTTTTGCCGGAGCCTGTCCGAACTTCCTGTTTGAAAACGGCCTGCCCCTCTTGGGGTGGATCGCCTATGCGCCGGTGTTTTGGGTTATACGCCGAGTCCCCCTGGGGGCGTCTTTTTTGTGGGGCGCCTTCTATGGATACGCCGCGTACACGCTGTTCAACTTCTGGCTTACCGCGTTTCATCCCATAGCCGGCCTTGTGGTGGGGATTGTCTATCTCATCTATTTCGCCCTGCTCTTCCCCCTGCTCAAACTCGCGCACATCCTCTACCCCCGGCGGGGGTATATCCTCCAGTGGCTCTGCTGGATAGGTTTTGAGTACCTGCGTACCCCAGGCTGTCTTGGATACGCCTATGGGATAACCGGTTAGTCCCAGTGGCGGCTTAGTCCGCTTATTCAGATCGCAGATACCTTTGGGGTGTGGGGAGTCTCGGCGCTTGCGGTGTTTCCCTCAGCATGGCTTGCCGCAGGTTTGGGAGAAAGCCTTTTTCCGGCGGGAGCCCTCGGCCCCGGGTCCTTTGGCTCCCGCGCCGCCGCGTTCCTCATGCAAGAACGGCTTGCCGCAGGAGTATGGCTCGCGGCGCTTGCCGGAACCTTCGCCTACGGCTTTACCGCCCAGATTGACTACCGGGAAGCCCCTTCCCGCAGCATAGCCCTTATCCAGCACAATACCGATCCCTGGCTGGGAGGAATCATGGAGTACCGCGCCAATTTTGAGGTGTTAAAGCGCCTTTCCAACGAGGCGCTTCAAAAGGAGCCCAAGCCGGACCTGGTGGTATGGTCAGAGACCGCGTTTGTCCCGCGAATTTACTGGCATATCAACTACCGGGGGGATCCGGATTCGTATATGCTGGTTACTGACCTTATAAATTACCTCTCGGCCCAAGATGTCCCCTTTGTGATAGGCAACGACGACGCCCGCAAGGAACCTGAGAAAAATCCCAGCGCCGCCGAGGAGTATCGGGTTGATTACAACGCGGTGATGCTCATTGAAAAAGGGGAAATTATCCAGCAGTACCGCAAACTGCATCTGGTGCCTTTTACCGAACACTTTCCCTATAAAAAACAGTTTCCGCAGGTTTATAAGGAGCTTAAAAGCCGGCAGGACATCCACCTGTGGGAGCCGGGGCGGGACGCCACGGTCTTTGAGTCTCAGGGGATAAAGTTCTCAAGCCCTATCTGCTTTGAGGATACCTTTGGGTATCTGTCCCGCGCCTTCGTGCGGAACGGGGCGGAGCTTATTATTAACCTCTCTAACGACGCATGGTCAAAAAGCCTTCCCGCCCAGAACCAGCATCTTGCGATGGCGGTGTTCCGCGCCGTGGAAAACCGCAGGTCCATGGCGCGTTCCACCGCCTCGGGCCAGACCTGCGGCATTGACCCTAACGGCAGAATAACCGCTATGGCGCCGGCGTTTGCTGAAACACAGCTTACAGTACGGCTTCCCCTTGTTGCTGTGAACGCCCGCTATACCATGTACGGGGATTTTCTCCCGCTGGTATGTATCGCCGCGATCTTTATCCTGTTGATCTTGGGGATCATCCGGGCTATACTGAGAAAACCAACAGAGAACAGGTATCGGCCATGAAACAAATCAAAATAAAAACAGCCGTATTTAAAAACCATCCGGTGGATTGGCACTATCCCGCGCCTAGTATGTTTAAATCCCGCGCGGCAGGCGGCTAGAGGAACAGGAATATATGAACCTGCATAAGAAGATACTCATCGTGGATGATGAGATTATCAATGCCGACTTCTTTGACGTGATGTTGAGCAAACTGGGGTTTGTGGTAGAAAAAGCGAACGACGGCGTTGAAGCGTTGGAAAAGATAAAAAAATTTTATCCGGACCTTATTATGCTTGATAATATTATGCCCCGTATGTCGGGCTGGGAACTTACGAAAACCTTAAAAGGGAACCCTAAATACAAAGAAATACCGATTATTATGTTTTCCGCTTTGGACGATGTTAAAGACAAGGTTGAGAGCTTTGAACTTGGGGTAGATGATTATATCACCAAACCCTTTAATTTCTCGGAGGTGCTTGCCCGAATTCGGGTGGTCCTTCGGAACCGGGAGCCTCCGGCGCGGGAATCCCCCTCGAAACTGACAGAAATCCTCAATACGGATAATTTTGCGGCGTTCATAAAAAGCCTCGATGAACTTGACGCGGCTCTTGAGGCGTTTTCTTTTGACGAGCCTCCTCTTGAAAAAGAGCGCCTTTTCCATGTGAGTGAGATCTTGAAAAAAAAGATAGCCCCTGTAAGGCAGCGTATCAGGGAGCTGCATGAACGGATACAGAAAGCCGCGTCAGCAGAAGAATCCTTTCAAGCGGCTGAGGCCGCCGGTTCCGGCGCCCAAGAGGAATGGGATCAATAGAGGGCTGCACTAAGAGGCGGGCATTTTGAGGACTAGGATCAATAGATGGCTAAACTAAGAATAGAAAGAATAGAAGGGCACAGGAAAAGCGGTTCCCCCCATACCTTCGGGGCGGGAACAAATTTTAACGGATTTCTCCGTTTTAAGGAAACCCTCTGTATCAAAGGGACGTTCAAGGGAACCATAGAAGCTACCGGCGCGCTTATCGTTGATAAAGGCGCGGTGGTTGAGGCGGACCGGATATGGGTAAGCTCTCTTTCGGTGTACGGTACGGTGATAGCTCCGGTGGTTGCCCAAGATAAAATAGACTTGTTTCCCGGGGCTCAAGTGCGGGGGGATATAACTGCCGCGCGGCTGCGGATCGCTGACGAGGCTATTTTTGAGGGCCAGTGCAGCATGACCGGCGTAGATAAAGAAGTAGAGATATTTTCAAGACCCACACAAGAAATCAAAGCAGAATTGCAGAGAACCAATGACCGAACCGGAACTGTTGATTAAGGTTTTGTCCGATTCCTCGAAAATCGTGGCGGCGGCTGAGTCCTGTACCGCAGGCTTGGTGGCAGACCTCCTAGCCCAAGTGCCGGGAGCCTCCCAGGTATTCTGGGGGTCATTTGTCTCCTATACCGTGCCGGCAAAGATACAGATGTTGGGATTGGATAAAACCGTAATCCAGCGCTACGGCGCGGTAAGCGCTGAAACTGCCTGCGCCATGGCGCAGGCGGCTTTGGAACAAAGCTCCGCGGATATGGCTGTTTCAGTAACCGGCCTTGCGGGGCCTTCAGGGGACGGGAGCCTTGCGCCGGTAGGAACCGTCTGGATAGGGACTATTACGCGGGGGAAAGAAGCGCAAGCCCGGAATTTTCACTATACCGGTTCCCGCGGCGAAGTGCGGGGCGCTGCGGCTTTACAGGCCGTGAAAGAACTGCTGCAACTCTTTGATTTAACTGAACCAGGGTGTTGACATTATTTTAAGGAATATACTATTATCAATTCAATAAAGTATGATAATCCTTTTCTAATGAAAAACGACGCATAATCTGACAGGAAAAGAACACCTTTGAAATTATGGGGTTATCTCATTTTTCTCGTTTTGTTCATCCGGGAACTAAAATAATTGTATAACAGGTGGTTTGATCGATGGCAGTAGTAAGAAAAAGCCGAAAATCAGAAACAACAGAGCATGAAGAGGGCTATACTCCTGAAGAACCAGTACAGGCGGAAGCGGGAACGGACCAACAGGAGGGCGCCGGAACCGCGAATTGGGATTTTCCTCTTTCCCAAGAAGAGGCAAAGGATGAAGAGGCGCTTGTTGAGGAAGACGCCGGAGAGCGGCCTAATGGGAAAGCAGTGGTGGTACGAACCAAATCCAGAAAAACCTCCGCGGCAAAAGGAGGCAGATGGGAGCCGAACCTTAACGGTGAAGCCGGAAATGGGGAAGAGCCTCTTTCTTCCAATGAGGTATCCAGCCAAAATACCGGCGGGCGCAATCGAGGACGCTCCTATAACCGGAATAGTCCGGCAGGGGCCGCAGGCCCCTCTGAATCCGGCCCCCTCCTTGGCCTGCCCAAAAACCTCCCTTCTATGCCGGATATTTACGGAAAACCTGAACCCCGGATAGATCAGGATAACGGCAAACCCCGGCTCTGTATCAATGAGCTTATCCGGCTTAACATGATAGACCTGCGGGAATTGGCGACGTGCTACAGTATCTCTCACGAAGATATGGTGGCCTTGAAAAAGCAGGAAATTGTCTTTGCTATCCTCAAGGCCCATACGGAACGGGGGGGCATCATCTACGCCTACGGGTCCCTTGAGATTCTGCCGGATAGTTACGGCTTCCTCAGAAGCCCTCAAAACTCCTACCTTCCCGGGCCGGACGATATTTACATAAGCCCCAGCCAGATCCGGCTTTTTGCCCTGAAAACCGGCGATACGGTTTACGGGCAAATCCGCAGCCCCAAAGAAGGAGAGCGTTTCTTTGCTATGCTCCGAGTGGAAACGGTGAATTACGACGATCCCACGGTAGCCCAGAACCGGATTCCTTTTGATAACCTTACGCCGCTGTATCCGAACCAAAAACTGAACCTTGAGACCATTATGGAGGATATTTCCGCACGGATCATCAACCTCTTCTGCCCTATCGGCAAAGGGCAGCGGGCGCTCATTGTGGCTCCGCCGCGAACAGGCAAAACCATTATGATGCAAAAAATCGCCAACGCTATCACCAAGAACCATCCTGAAGTCTATCTTATCGTGCTTCTTATTGACGAGCGCCCTGAAGAAGTAACCGACATGGAACGCACGGTTCGGGCTGAAGTTATATCCTCGACCTTTGACGAGCAGGCGTCGCGGCACGTGCAGGTCACCGAGATGGTGCTGGAGAAAGCCAAGCGTTTGGTTGAACACAAGAAAGACGTGGTTATCCTCTTGGACTCTATTACCCGCCTCGCCCGGGCCTATAACCAGACGGTGCCTACTTCCGGTAAAATCCTCTCAGGCGGCGTGGACTCCAACGCGCTCCATAAACCCAAGCGCTTTTTCGGCGCAGCGCGGAACATCGAAGAAGGGGGCAGCCTCACGATTATTTCCACCGCGCTTGTTGAAACCGGCAGCCGCATGGACGAAGTCATCTTTGAGGAGTTTAAGGGCACCGGCAATTTGGAAATCGATCTGGACCGCAGGCTTTCCGACCGGCGGCTCTTTCCGGCTATCAATATCAAGAAGTCCGGCACCCGCAAAGAAGAATTGCTGCTTACCGAAGAGGAAATGCAGAAAATCTGGGTCTTGAGAAAGGTTATCAGCCCTATGGAAGACGTGGAAATCATTGAACTGCTGATTGACAGAATGAAGAAAAGCAAGAACAATGAAGCATTTCTTAGATCCATGAATACCGGAAGCGCCGGCATGGACTAGAGAACATAACACGCAATAACAACACACAGAGAAGGAGCGTTTTAATGAAAGCAAAGATTCATCCCAAGTATGAACTGACCAAGATAACCTGCGCCTGCGGGAATGTAATCGAAACCCGTTCAACCGCCAAAGATATCAAAGTAGAAATCTGTTCGGCGTGCCATCCCTTTTTTACCGGCAAACAGAAGCTGGTAGACACAGCAGGACGGATCGAACGGTTCCGAAAAAAGTACAACATCAAAGAGTAGCCGCCTAGGTTACCGGGTATGCCGGACAGTTTGTTTTTGTTTTTAATATGAGAGACGTACTTACCCTCGGCATACTTTCTTGCGGAACGATCCTCCATACGGATACAAAAGGAAGAAAAAAAACGAGTTTTAATCCAAAAAAGAAAAACTGCCTGTTACCGCGCAGAAGCGCTCCGGTCATTTTTGTAATTTGTGAGCGGTATGAATAACACGCGCCTTATTGTTTTGACTCTGCTATGCGGCGCCTTTGCCGCAGCAAACGCGCAGGACTTTGATTTTGATCTTGATCAGGGCGTAACGGTGGAGAGCTCCTATCTGCAAGAAGCGGTGGAGCTCATGCTCATTCGGGAACAGAGCAGATCCGAAAGCCGGGACCTCAAACGTGCCGCGCTGTCGAATATCGAAGTGGCTATCAAACGGGGCATTAAGAGCGGCGAGGTCTTGAGCGCCCTTGAATACCTTGCGCTGGAGGGAACCGTCAACAAAACAGCCTACCGGAACCGTACAGCCTATCCTGATATTAGAAGCCGCGCCGCGCTGTACCTTGGCGTGTTAGGCGGATCTGAGGCAAAAAAGGTGCTTCTCAAAATGGCTTATGTAGAATATGAAACGGCGGTCCTTACGCAGGTGGTGGCGGCGCTCAAAACGATAGGGCTTAACGAGAACAGCGAAAGCGAAACCAAAGAAAGCCTTGACGCCATAACCAAGATTCTCACCCACTTCGACCTGTTCTCGCCGGATAATCTTCTTGCGCTTTCAGGCTTGGAGGCTTATGAGGCATTTGCGTCCCGTAATCAATGGAAGCTCGGCCCTCGCGCCGTTTTTGTTATATCCCAGATCAGTCAGGGGCGCTATCACGGAAAGATACGCCTGCGGGCAAAAGCCCTGCTGGCCCTTATGCGTACCTATCAGCGGGAAGCGGAGCGTTAAACAAGAGGCGGGATTACCGGCGATCGGACTTGAACCGATATGACCTCGCGGTCAGTAGATTTTGAGTCTACCGTGTCTGCCATTTCACCACGCCGGCATTTACTCGTATTCTAACAAAAAAGTTTGCGGCATTCAAGATAGCACCGCTTATCAAGCGCCTCTCCCATGGAAAAACTTTTTCGCGGAAGGGGGCCGCCGTCTGCTGCGGTCTTAAAAAGACCTTCTTTCTTAACCGGCGGAAGG
Source organism: Spirochaetaceae bacterium (assembly GCA_031280115.1). Lineage (GTDB taxonomy): Bacteria > Spirochaetota > Spirochaetia > Treponematales > Breznakiellaceae > JAITHW01. Next base: position 9,740 of record JAITHF010000070.1, read on the forward strand.
AGGATACCCGCGCCGGGCTTTGACGGATTAGCCGATTCTTTGTACAGGGCTTCCTGCCCATGAATATAATCAAGCCCGTATCCCTGTGTACCTGAAACAAACTCGTCCAGCAGGGGCTGAAGATGCGTAGTGGCAAGCCCTTGGGCATCTGATTCAACCAAGGCGTACTCTGCGCCGGATATAAGGCCGAGCCGCATTTTCGCTGCCTTCCGCTCTCCTACCAACGCGGCAAGATCCTGTCCGTTTTCAATCGGACGGCAGGTAAATCCCGGCAGTTCCGATAAAAGCGCCGTGATTTCCGCCATGCCTGGGCCCGACACAAGGCGGTGGATAGGTTCGAACCTAAGCGCAGGGTCATACAGGTTTTCTATCTCAACCAGCGCGTAACGTCCGGGATGTTCCATAAGCCCTGATTCTCCTGCGTGGGATGCTTTATATTCCTCCCAAACGGCCTTGGCGCTCGCAAGGGAGTGGTTTCCGTCTCCCACGGCGTACAGAAACGGCGGGGCGCCGTAGCAAGACTCGGCTTTCTCCGCCAGCATCTCAAGCCGCTCGGCTAGATAGGCCCAGTCAGTTTCCCTGTCTAAAAACCATCCGGCGATTTCCCCTGTGGTCATAAGGGATGTTTTATAAGCAGGCGGGGCGATCTTTGCCCGCTGTTCCAAACCGCCCAGAAGTATATTTTCTTCATCCTCAATAAGGAGAAGCACATGGGAGCTTTCCAGAGCCGCGCCGCGGCGGACTGCCATTCTGGGGGGCAGCCGTTCCGGCACGGTTTCCTCTGTTGCCCGTATCAGAAGAGGCGTTTCTTTTTTCCAGTCATACTGCTCAAGATCAACCGCCGCCGCCAGCCCCTGTCCGCGCCTCTTACCCGCAGCGCTCCGCTCCACATACACCAGCCCTTGCTTTGGGGGCCTGAAAACCCCGTTTTTTATATACTTATCCATTGTTTGATGGATGTTTTGTATCCGCGCTTCCGCCCCTTCATCCCCGATATACACTTCCGGGAAAATAAGGTTCAGCGTGGAGGGCGCGTTCCCCACAAAATCCGCGGTCTTTTTCCAATACATCCTGTCTTGGGTAAACTGATCGCAGGCGATAACCGCCCATTTGCATAGATCCACTTCCGGTTTCGGAAGCATAATTTCTGGAACAGCGGCGCCTAAAGATGCGAGGCGCTGGTATAAATCCTGCATGAACATCCTTTTCGTTTGATTTTTACGGAGAGAGAGGGATTTGAACCCTCGGTACCCTTCCGGGTACACACGACTTCCAATCGTGCACCTTCGGCCGCTCGGTCATCTCTCCATATAAAAATAAAAGCCCTAACCAGCCGGAGAGAGAGGGATTCGAACCCTCGGAACCCTGACGGGTTCAACGGTTTTCGAGACCGTCCGATTCAACCGCTCTCGCATCTCTCCCTAG